>CAYFMH010000072.1:0-8517 GCA_964344165.1 uncultured Candidatus Peribacteria bacterium
AAATAAAATCTCTTATTTCGCAAAAATTCCAAATTATTAAAGCGGCTTAGTATAAGTTTTTGGTTGTTCGCGGGAAGTCAATCTCAAACTGAGCTGCTACCTGAAAAAGAGTCTGTACGTTGAGATCAAGTATACGATCAGCATTTACGTGTCCAAGTGTTTCATTGAGACATTTGAACTGATATTGGTCGATTTCTATTTCTATACTGTTTGGTTCTTTTGTTTTTTCGTAGGCTGATCGGTGCATAGTTCCCAGGGTTGGTTCGTATTGAGCGGCGTATTTTTTAAACGCTCTTCGGGCGATATCTAGTTTTTCATCGAGATCTTTGATTTTTTTACCATATTTTTGGAGTATTTCAGCTTTCCAGTTGGCTACGAGCGGTTTTCCTTTTGGTGATTCAACAAAAGCCACAATCTCATCATGAGCTTCTTTTCCGAGCTTTTCTTTGATTTCGTGATAAAATTCAGCGACTGTTTCTGGTAATTGGGCTATTTTTCTTTCTTCTTTTTTGTCCAAAATATCTTGGATCGGTTTTTGGATATTTTGATTTTGTTCATCAGAAAGAAGGTTTTTTGAGGCACGATTGAGACGTCCGGCATTGGCTTCAGCATTTCTCTCATCGATAGTGACTGAGTTTTTTCCACTTCCTTTATCTTCATCTTTTCCGCCTTTCATTCTTTCTAGGTAGTGATCTACATTGGCGAGGGCTCGGGTAGTGGCTTTTTCTGGAGAGAGATTTAGATCTGGATCTACTTCAGAAAAATTAACCGATGAGATAGCAGAAGTAGAAGTTCCAATTTGCTGACTTGATATAGTGTGAGACATTCCTTTTGTTTCAAAAAGAAAGTCCTGAAGTAGCGTGGTTTCTTCTTCTGAGAGCGTATCTTGTATTCTTTCGGCAATTCGATCTTTCATGTATATCATGTGTGTTCCGAGGATAGCTTCCATTCTTTTCCCGAGACGAGTAGCAATGGATTCGCCTTCTAGTTCAGCTGTTTTTTTTAGTTCATTGGAGGCGAGATTGGGATCAAAAACAGCCATCACGACAAATTCTTCTCCTCCCATGCGACCGACATGAAGTTCTGGGTTGATGTTTTCAAAAAAGTGATCTTGTTTTACTTCTGCTTCTGCGACCTGGATCATTTTTTGGAATTCATTTCCCATGATTTTTATCATCCAGTCTCCGTATCCGAGTCCTTTGAGTTTATTGAGCGCGCCAAAATTATCTCCATCAAAAGAGGCAATAGTGACGGTTTTTCTTTCTAGGTAGGCTTGTTCTCCAATTTTTAAAATACTTCGGTTAAGCAGTCCGGTCATGGCGTCCGTATTGGCTGTTTTCCAGTCATTTTTGGCTTCTTTGGTAACCTGCATTTTTTTAGCCAAATATTCGGAGAATTCAAGACTATCAGCATCTAATTTTGTTCTGGTTTCTTGAGGTAATCCTTCCCAGTTATCGTTTTCACCAGGGACGATAGGATGCTCAAAAGAAGCTCTACAGAGCCATTGGAAGTATTCATGTTCGTTAACGAAGTTTTTTTGTTCTTTCGTTCCTTCGAAGATCGTTATGGTTTCATTTTTGAACCGATAAAACATTCCTCGTGAGTTGATCCCAAGGAATTCTTTTTGATCTGTAGTTGGAGGCGTGAGAATTTCAAAAGCTCTTCCTTCTACTCCGTAGGGATACATTTCTTCGGAAAAGCAAAAGTTCTCAATTGCTTCTAAACTTACTCCAGCATTCAGTTTTTTTTGGATTTGAACTTTTAGTTCGGTGATTTTTTTTTCGTCTAATTTTGGTTTCAGAGGGACTATGTTGTCGACAGCTATGTGAGTCTCTTCCTTTTCTTCATCAACTTTTCTTCTTTGTTTTTTTCGTTTTTCATGACATACAGGTGATTCGGATTGTACAGAGGTATCCAATCCTAGATCTATTGATTGTGTGGCAATTGCTTTTTTTCCCATTTTTAAAAATCTATTTATTTTACCACAAAAAAAGTTTTAAAACAAGGGAAAAAATTGTTGTTCGTTATTCGTGTTTCGTTTTTCGTAAAAAACTGAATAATTTTCTTTTTGAAAAAATTAAAAACGAAGTTCTAACAATGAAGAACGAAAAAAATCTACTTCTTCAGTTTTTCCGCTTTTTCGTACGCCTTCATGCCAAAGTTTGCCAGACGCTCAGCGGTCCATTTTTGTGGCTTCAGGAAATCATCAATTTGTTCGTTGATCAGTTGGATTCCATCATCTCCCATGAGGTTGAGCAGGCGGATGAGAGGGCGTTTTTCGCCTAATTTGTCGAGCCAGATCTGAGATTCGTAGGTGTCAGACATACGATGGTAGTAGTAGTCATAAAAAGAAAAAAGACCTTTTTTTAGCTCTTCTTCGTGGGTGGTAAAAAGACTTTCGATGCTTTCTTTTGTTAATTCCAATAAATCTGCCACAAGTGGAACCACTTGTTTTATCTTTTTTGGCATTTTTCGGCTGATCGCGATCCCCACCCCGATCCAGAAATCTTTTGGATCGTCCAGGGTAGCGTTGAGATATTTTTTTGCTTTAAATGGTTGTTTTTTCATTATTTATGTATCTAGAATTTCGGTAGCAGTAGCTCCCCAATTTTCAGCGAGAACGGCGTCGATATACTTGAGCGCATTTGGATCTCCCCCTTCTTTGGCAATATTTGTTGCGATTTGATCAGTGTTTTTTGCAAATTCTTGAAGATGAGGACTTTTGAGGGTTTGAGCTAAAAAATCTACAGAAGCATTCAGCCCATCTTCTGTTGCTTCGGCCAAAAGATCCCCTGTATTTGATACGATAGTATCGATTGAAGCTTCTTTTTTTTCTTTTGCTTCAATTTGATCTTGTCTTTCGATATTTTCAATTTTAGAGGCCATTTTTAAGAATTTTTTAGACTTGCGAGCAGATCTTGCTCGAGGAATTCTTCCATTTTTTCTTGATTTTCTTCTTCGGCTTTTCGTTTTGCTTTGGCTGATTTTCGCAGCACCGAAAATTTCAGTTGTACATAAAAATTTGGATTTTTTTGTATGGCTTTTTGGATGAGCAGGGTTTGGATTTTGTCTGTTTTTTCGATCAATCGTGTGATGGCAAGCTTTTTTCGTTCGTCAAACGTGTGCCAGGACTGGAAAATAAATTTTTTGGTCGGCACTGACACAAAAAGGCTTCGTTTGAGTTGTTGGATGAAATTTGAGGTCATTTTTGTATAAAAAATCTTGATATTATAGCACAAAAAGACCTTAAAAGAAAGCTGAAATGGGAAAGTCTAAGTTCTAAGCTCTAAAAACTAAGTTCTATTCTTTCCAATTCACTTTCAAAAAATGCGTCGAACAGGAGAAGCACGGATCAAAAGCCCGGATCATTTTTTCGATTTCTAGCTGTAGCTCTTCTTTTTTCTTATTTGGTTGCTTTTCGAGCACTTCGTTGAGGTAGGTTTTTACGTTGATCTCCATGTCAGCCAGGTTTTGTACCGTGGGGGTGATGATGTTGGCAGCCGTGAGGATGCCGGATTTGTCGAATCGATAATCGTGAAAAAGAATCCCTCGTGGGACTTCGATCGTCCCAATCCCTCGGTATTCACTGTTTCTGAGAGGGGAGTCGAGGAGGGCGAGCTTTGGCATTTTTACTTTTTCTGGTTTGAATTCGTGAGATTCCATGATCTCGATTGCTCTCTCGGTCCAGTGGAGGATCTCGAGGGCTTGGGTGATATTGTTATCGAAGAGGTTGGTCGAGGGGACGGGGATTTTGAACTTTTTAATCAATTTTTTCGTTCGGGGACTGAGTTTTTCGAAGCTATTGTTTACCCGGGCCAGCGCTCCGGTCATAAATTCTTTTCCTTCGATGGTGGCAAACTTGGCTGTGGAATCTTTGTGAAAATGCTCTTCGATAAATTTTTCATATTTTTCTCGAGGAAACCGGAGGCCCGTATTGGTCACGATCTCTCCGGTGTGAAGCGGAAAAGTCTGGTGATTATCGAGTGAGACAAAGACGGTATCTTTTTTTTCGTACTGAGGAACCTCTAGTCCGGCAAAAAGCTCGATGGTTTTCTCCACCAGTGGCAGAATAGCTTTGAGATCTTTGAGCATTTGTTGGAATTTTTCTTTTGGTTGCACCTTCGTCACGCCGCCCACGACGATCACAAAAGGATGCATATCTCGGCCGCCGATCAGGGTCACAAGTTCATTTCCGACTCGGATGATCTCGAGACAGTCTTTGACTTCTTGGTTGTAGTCTTTCGCCATCGTGATTGCATTGCCGTAGCCGAGGAAGTCTGGTAAAACGAAAAAATACAGATGCGAAGCGTGGCTCCGGATCCGTTCTCCGATGGTAATCAATTCGCGTAGGAGTTCGGTCTGATGAGTGGGGTTGATCCCAAAGGCATTTTCAATCGCTTTGAGCGACGCGATGGTGTGTCCGCAGGAGCAGATCCCACAGATTCGAGATGTAATTAGGGTGACTTCATCCCACTTTCTCCCTTTTATAATTCCTTCGAAGTACCGAGCCCCTTCGACCGAGTGCACGTGGCATTTTTCGACTTTTCCGTCTTTGATCGAGATATCCACTTCGGCATGGCCTTCGACCTTGGTGACGTGATTGAGGGTGATTTTTTTTGTGGCCATTTTTTTATCAGAATAAAGAAGCAAGAATCAAGAAGCAAGGGGAGAAACTTTGGAATTTCTTGACTTATTGCTTACAAAAGCGGAAAAGGGATTTGTTTTCTAAGTTTTTATTACATGAAAACATTTTTTCATTTTTCATTTCCGAGATCGGTTCGTTTTTGTTTTATCGAAAATGGGTCAGAAGATGATGAAGAGGCCGTGGGAGAGCAAGTGGGTAAGGTTTTGGAAGAGACTCAAGAGGAAGTTCCCAGGGTGGTTGTGAGATATCTAGATGCCACGACTGTACAGGTAACTGGAGAAAAATTGATGGCACCCCCTTCAGTAACTTTCGGCTTTTTGCGGACACAATTGAGCTACATGGAAGGGGAATTTGTTTTGGCAGGATGTTTTTATGATAATCGGAGAGAGGAGGAGATTGGAGTGTTAATTTCTAATTCAGATGTTTTGGAGCATTTTTTAAGTCAGCCAGAAAATTATCGGTCGTTGGGGTTTTTTGCAGTAAGAAATGATAGATTGTGAGTAAAATTGTTTGTTTTTTCCTCATTTATTGTCATTCTGAAGAACATAGTGATGAAGAATCTTTTTAAACCAACGTTGGTGCTATAAGATCCTTCGCAGTTAAAAAATATTTTAAGCTCAGGATGACAACACGGAAAAAAATTGCTCAAAACAAAATTCTTGGTGCCAAAGGAGAGGCGGTTGCGGCCAAGTATTTAATGGAGAAAGGATTGGAGTTGATCGAGCACAACTTTCACGCGCAGGGGGGAGAGATTGATCTGGTGATGCGTGATCCGCAGCATGAGGAGTATGTTTTTGTTGAAGTCAAAACCAGGAAATCTCGTTCTTTTGGGGACGGTTTATCCGCGGTGACGGAGGGAAAAATCCAAAAAATACTGAAGGCGATCGAGGATTATTTCCTCAAAAAATTGGAACTAAAGGAGGTGCCAGAATTTCGGATTGATGTGGTAGTTTTGGAGGTTCGTGATGGGAGATTTTTTTGTGAACATATAGGAAATGTCGGCTTAGAGGGGGAGGAATGGTAAAAAATAGTAAAGTTTTGCTAAAAATTTTTTCTTCGGTAAAGTCCGAAAACACGATTCAATTTTTAGTCTTCAATCTTCAATTATCAATTAAGGATTTTTAATAAAAATCACCATCATTGAAGATTTCTAATTGGAGATTGATAATTAAAAAAACAAGTTTAACTTCATAAAGTATGTCAAAAAACCTCGTCATCGTGGAGTCCCCGGCAAAAGCCAAAACAATCGAAAAATTCTTGGGAAAAGATTTTGTCGTCAAATCCAGCTTCGGACACATCCGAGATCTCCCGAAAAAAAACATGGGGGTGGATATCGAAAATAACTTCGAGCCCACCTACGAAGTCTCTGATGACAAGAAAAAAACAGTCACGGAACTCAAAAAATATGTCAAAAGCGCTGAAGTCGTTTGGCTGGCCTCCGATGAGGATCGCGAAGGAGAGGCTATTGCTTGGCATTTGGTGCAGGCTTTGAATTTGAAAAAAAATCAGACGAAACGAATTGTTTTTCATGAGATTACCAAACCAGCAATCATCAACGCGGTTGAAAACCCTCGAGATGTAGACCAAAATCTAGTCGATGCGCAGCAGGCTCGTCGGGTATTGGATCGATTGGTGGGGTACGAACTCTCTCCAGTCCTCTGGAAAAAAGTCCGAGCCGGGCTATCGGCTGGGCGAGTGCAATCCGTGGCAGTTCGTTTGATCGTTGAGCGAGAGCGAGAGATTGAGGCGTTTCAGACTTCTTCTACGGTCAAAATTACCGCAGAATTTGATCTGGGGGATGGCAATGTGCTCCAAGCGGAATTACCAAAAAAACTAGAAACTATTGAGGCCGCTCGTGCATTTCTCGAGAAATGTCTGGGGGCGGATTTTTCGGTCGAAGATCTGACGAAAAAACCAGGGAAAAAATCCCCCTCAGCCCCCTTCACCACTTCTACACTTCAGCAGGAGGCGAGTCAGAAGCTCGGCTACTCGGTGAAACAGACTATGATGGTCGCACAGAAATTATACGAATCTGGGAAAATCACCTACATGCGTACCGATTCGGTTAATTTGTCCGATCAAGCGCTCAAACAGGCCGAAGAAGTAATTACCAAACAATTTGGGAAAGATTTTCACAACCTCCGTAAGTTTAAAACCAAGTCCGCTGGGGCCCAAGAAGCGCATGAAGCGATCCGGCCAACGGACTTCAGCTCAGAATCAGCGGGAAGTAATGATAGTGAAAAGAAGCTTTATAATCTCATCTGGCGACGAGCGATTGCCTCACAGATGTCTGATGCCAAGATTGAGAAGACCGTGGCTACGGTCGCGATTTCTACGACCAAAGAAAAAATGGAAGCGAAGGGGGAGGTAGTAAAATTTGAAGGATTTCTCAAAGCTTATATGGCGGCGGATGCGACCGGAGAAGAAAAAATGCTCCCACCTCTGACCGTGGGGCAGGATTTGCCACTTATCCGAATGACAGGGAAAGAGACCTTTGCCAAAGCCCCAGCTCGGTTTACTGAGGCGAGTTTGGTGAAAAAACTAGAAGAAATGGGAATTGGTCGGCCATCAACTTATGCGCCAACGATTTCAACCGTCCAGGATCGAGGGTATGTGGAGAAAAAAGATGTGGAAGGACAAGAACGAACCGCTCATGTTTTGGTTCTCGAAAAAGAAGAAATCACTGAAGAAGAAAAAGTAGAAAAATTTGGAGCTGAAAAAGCAAAACTCTGTCCGACGACGATTGGAGGAATTGTGACAGATTTTCTCGTCAAAAACTTCGAAGAAGTGGTGAACTACAACTTCACGGCCAGTGTAGAAGAAGAATTCGACAAGATTGCTGGCGGAAAGGAAAAATGGAACAAAATGATCGGAAACTTCTACAAAGGATTTCATGCGACGGTTGAGAATTCTGCGGACATTACTCGAGAGGAGGCCGCAAGCACGAGAGAGCTGGGCGTAGATCCGAAGAGTAAAAAACCAGTCTTTGTAAAAATTGGTCGGTATGGACCGTATGTACAGATCGGGACCAAAGAAGATGAAGAAAAACCGAAATTTGCCAGTCTGAAACCCGGGCAAAAAATGGATGAGATTACGTTTGAAGAGGCTCTTGAGCTTTTTTCTCTTCCTCGGACGGTGGGGAAGACTCCCGAAGGCGAAGAAATTCAGGCGAATTATGGACGGTTTGGTCCGTACGTGAAGGTCGGCAAGATGTTTGTCTCCATCAAGGATAAATCGCCCGAAACGATCACGCTCGAGGAAGCAATGGAATTGATCAAAGAAAAGAAAGAGTTTGAAGCCAATCGGGAGATAAAAACTTTTGAAAAATCCGATATTCAGGTGCTCAACGGACGATATGGGCCGTACATCACCGATGGGAAGAAAAATGCAAAAATTCCAAAGGATAAAGAACCAAAAGAATTGACGCTCAAAGAGTGTGAAGAGTTGATTGCAGCAGCCCCTGAGCGAAAAGGTGGTTTTCGGAAGAAGAAGTAAATCGCAGAAGCACTGATTGACTACAAATTATCCGCCGTCGTTCCCGAGTACTCGGGATGGCGGACAGGCACAGATTTAACAGATTTTTTTGTATTTTCCCTCCTATAGCAGGACAACTTTAAAATTACATAAAACTCCTCTAGATATTTTGAGGTACTAAAAAGGATGATATTCGTCGTAAGGACACTTTTTACGATGACGACCGTAGGGAGCCACCGTGAAGTGCCAAAAAAAACACCGTAATTTTTGTACTTCGAAAAAAAGATCATGCAATTTTATATTTTGTTAGCTATAAAAGAACCTAAAAATTTGCGCTCCTGCGTGTTATACTAAGCCGCTTTAATAATTTGGAATTTTTGCGAAATAAGAGATTTTAT
>CAYFMH010000073.1:0-8446 GCA_964344165.1 uncultured Candidatus Peribacteria bacterium
TAAAATCTCTTATTTCGCAAAAATTCCAAATTATTAAAGCGGCTTAGTATAATTGGGACCTTCAGGGAAATCTAGAAGGGCCTACTGGTCCTCAAGGTCCGCAGGGTATCCAAGGTATTCAGGGGCCGCAAGGGGATCCGGGGGCTGATGGAGCGCAAGGTATTCAAGGGGTTCCGGGTAATGACGGAGCTGATGGGGCTGACGGAACCGATGGGGCCACTTGGTTTAACGGGTCTGGAATTCCTTCTTCTGGATTAGGAGTTGATGATGACTACTACCTCAATGATGACAGTGGTGACTACTACAAAAAAGTTAATGGTAATTGGGACCTTCAGGGAAATCTAGAAGGGCCTACTGGTCCTCAAGGTCCGCAGGGTATCCAAGGTATTCAGGGGCCGCAAGGGGATCCGGGGGCTACTGGGCCTACCGGTGCGGATGGTACCGATGGTGTAGATGGAGCTACTTGGTACAATGGAAGTGGTACTCCTTCCGGAGGAACTGGGGTAGATAATGACTTTTATTTGGATAACGATACTGGGGATTACTACAAAAAGATCTCTGGGACTTGGACTCTTCAGGGAAATCTAGAAGGTCCGGCTGGTGCCGATGGTGCTGACGGAGCTCAAGGGCCGCAAGGTATTCAGGGGCCGCAGGGTGATACTGGTGCTACCGGTGCCACAGGGGCTACTGGTCCAGCTGGGGCTGATGGTGTAGACGGAGCTGATGGGGCTACTTGGTACAACGGTTCTGGAGTTCCAGCTTCCGGTCTTGGAGTCGATGATGACTTCTATTTAGATAACGATACTGGCGATTACTACAAGAAAATTGCTGGTACTTGGACGCTCCAAGGAAACCTAGAAGGACCTACTGGACCTCAAGGTCCACAAGGACCAGCCGGGCCGATGGGAACTCCATCGGCTATGGCAACAGTTCAGGTTCATCGAACCTCTGATTATACACTTACTACCTCTTACACAGATATCGACTTCGATGTGAAGGACGTAGAAAGTGATGACACTATCATCGAACATGATGATGTAAATGCAGATCGAATCTTAATTAAGGCTGATGGTAATTACCTCATTAATTATGGACTTTCTTTTGATGTAAGTTCTAGTGGGACATTCTCTGCTCAAGTAAAAATCAATGATAATACGGTAATGCCAGCCAGCAACCGAAATACTGAAGACGGGAACGATCGAGATGAATTGAGTAACTCTATCGTGGCTACCCTCACGGCCGGAGACTGGATTTCTCTTCAGCTCAAAAGAGCCGGAGGAGCCGCTACCGCCAAAAATGCTTCATTTAATGTAACAAAACTAGATGGAGTAAAAGGAGAAAAAGGTGATCCAGGAACTCCTGGAGGGACTACAGTTGATATTGAAAAAGATGATGTAACCGTGATTTCTAATGCGGATACGATCAACTTCGAAGGAAATGTGACTGTGACGGATGAAGGAAATAACAAAGTAACTGTAGACATAAGTGGTAGTGATCGAGAAACCTATGTCTTCAACAATGTAGTATCAAACAAGATTTACTATAAAAAATGTAAAGATTATGCCACCTTCAATATCGCCGGAGTAGTGCCAGGAGACACAGTAAAAGCCACTCCTACTCCATCTAGTGGGGGAATTGAAGATGTGTATCTCAGTTGGAACGCAGTAATCACTGGAAATGACGAAGTAAGGATTCGAGCTTGTAATGAATCTTGTTACAGCATCAATACACCAAATAACCAAACCTGGACGATTGATATCTGGAAAAATTAATTTGTTAAATTAAATAAAATGTTCAACAAAAAAATCGGTGCCGTATTACGAAGCTTAATCCTTGCTGCTGGATTAGCATTTACTTCTCAAGCCTTTGCTGAAGGACAGGACATCGTGCTCTACTTCGAAGATGGAGGAAGTCCTGTTACGACTAACCTCGATCTGAGAATTAGTCTCTGGGACAGTTATGACTATCGAACAGAAGAAATCGATGGAGCTGGAGCGATTGTCACCTCTTCTCTACACTATGGAGACTATCAAACAGAACTCCTCAATATCACTCCAAACGGGGCTCCAGACTATATGCCTCTAGCAGATGGGTATTACCAATTCTTTACTTTAGCACTTCCTTCTTTTCCTGATCCACTCGGAAATGATAATTCATTTATCCAGGTAGAATACAAAGATGCTGGAGCACCAGACACGGATTATCAAGTGTATGATTTTGTCGATGATCCCCCTTGGCAAAACGTAGATCGACATCTTTTGGCTGATAACATCTCTTATTATACTTTTGATGCGGGGCCACGAACTTATCACAACACGTTTACGCTCGATGGAAATAATAACTCTACCGACTATATCAAATTAGAATTTGGAGAAACATTGGCAAAAAGCCTCCGCTATGACGTAATAAATAATAGATTTGATATCAATGAACAGCTCAACGTCACCGGATCTGGTAGCCAACCAAAATTTGCCGTCAAGGCTCATACCGATGATCCAGAAAACCAAGCACAACTGGTAGTAAAAAATAGTAGTGATTCAAATATCTTTATCGTGGACCAAGACGGAGATGTCACGCTCTCCGGGACGGTCGATGGCGTGGATATCGAAGCAATCGGAGAACAAGCCCATAATCAAAACACGGACACCGGAACGATTTTTAATACCTTTACGCTCGATAACGACAACAGTGGAAATGACGTGGTTTTGCAATTTGGATCTGTTTTGTCAGAAACTCTGAAATGGGATAGCCCCAGAAACTATTTTGTTTTCTCTGATGATCTTCATGTAGCGGGGGATCTCACTATCAATGGAGTGTTGGACTGGGAAAATATTGACACAACGATAAACAAAATCGACTGGGATGCCATAAAAACACGGACAAAAACAATATTCTTTGCCCCAGAATATGACGGAGCGATTTTTCAAAAAGATGGAAGCAGCAATAGTGGTACGCTTTCCCCCGGCTATGATGGAACAAATTTTCACAATTATTATAGATGGCGAACCAGCCGCGAAAGCCTACAGGATTATGATATTATAATCAGAACTCAATTACCAGAAGACTTTGTAGCTTGGGATGATAATCCCCTTACTTTTTATTATCGGACGACCAATACAAATCCCTCTGACAATAAACTGGATATCACCCTACTGAATACAGCAAATGCGGCCGCTCCACTTACTGGAAATACTGGACTGACCAGCGCTACCTGGGCTACTTACAGCAGTAGCGATAACATCAGTGGCGGTACTTGGACTCCGGGAGAGTGGATTACGATAAAAATTAAAACTTATGCCACCGACGATAGATCTGTTTTTGCGGGTGAGTTGGTGCTGAAGTATAACGGGAAATAAATATGAAATCTAAAAAATCCTCTGATTTGGGAGATATTGATGTAGATGCAATCCTTGCCTCTATACTTGGAAATGACAAAGACAATCCGCCTCGTAAACATTCTAATAAAACAAAAAAAACAGTAAAATTCACCTTGGATTCTCAAAAATCACCTCGATTTCCACTCGTAGAAAAAGATTTTGATTTAGTGCAAGAAGCTCCACAATTATTAGCAAAAACAGCTACTCCAAAAAAACCTATTCTCGTAACTTTTGGACTTGCTAATCGCATAGGAATTGTTGCTTATTCTGAGGAAAATGATTTTGCTTTTTTAGCGCACTCTGACACATTTCACTTCTGCTAAATAATGTCATCCGAAGCTTCAAAATTAGTTTTCTCAAGCTTTAATCCCGTGAATCCGGAAATTAAAATCTAGCTTATACGTGCGGCTTTCACAAACTAAAGCAGCATTTTTGCGAAAATCAAACTTAAAAGTACTACTTTCACCCAGAGCAATCCACAGTAAAACCTTATAGCATGCGGAAAAGCAATTTCCGGATTCACGGTTAATCTACAACACTGAGATAGCAGTTCTCACAAAATACCTTTTCAGGACGCAAAGGATGAAAGGTCGTTTGAATATCCACACCACATTTATCACATGTCCGATCAAAAAGCTGACGGGGATTTCTCAATTTCATTCGATCCATATGTCGACAATCCGGGCATTTGTGTGGGATTGGGAGATTTATTTTTTGATAAAATTGCAGTTCGGGTTTTACAATTCGGTAGTTTTTCGAACAGGATTTACATTCGAGAATCGCCTGAAAAATATCATCTGAAACAGCCTCAATATTATCTGGAATTTGATATTTAGGGCCTTGATATTTAGCACCAATGTCTTCGTCTCGCCATGCCCAACCTTTTTTTAAGCATTCTTCCTTTGTGCTTGGAAAATATTCCTGAGCGGCCGTTTCATTGTAGGCAAAGGGAGACATTTCGATGGGGAAAAATTCACCCCATTCACCAAATTTTTTCATGTGTTCAATGATTTTTGGCACTAGGACTTCATATTCTTCTTTTGTATATTGCTTATTAAGGATGCAGTATTGCTTATAATCCTTTAGGCCAAAACACCCAAAACAATCCTTTGAATTTAGACATCCTATACAATAAGTTAAATCTTGAACATTACTCCAGCACTCGTTACAAAATCTAAGATTATAAGCACTATCTCCAAAATTTGCAGTTTCATAACAAAGATTAGCATTTAGTCCAAAAAAACTTGCATCAAAACAGTCTTTTGACCCATTTAATAGAGAAAAGCAATATTTGCAGTCTTCCGCACTTTCACAATTGAAACAACTTTCACAATTTTTACAGTTTTCCAAATTATCTCCAACCACGTTTTCACATTTTAATAAACTCGCAAATTTATGGGGCTGGCTTAGCGAAAATTCTTGAAAATAACTTTTCAAATTTTCAATACTCGCAAAAGAATCAAGATCTAATTCTTTTATTTTTTTCTCGTATTCTTCTTTGGAATAAGATTGATTTGCAAAATAGTATTTTTTGTTTCGTAAATTAGTACACCCGAAACAATCCGAACATCCTATGCAATCTCTCAAAAACCAGGAATTAGAGCAGTTTTTTGATCGTATCGAGAAAAATAATTGATATGAGCCAAAACATTCCACACATTCATAACAAAGTTCAGATTTATTTATGTAAAGATTATCTACGCAATTGTTTGATAGATCACATCCGTCACAATAAAAACAATCTTGATCATCAAGAGCATTAAAAACAAGATAGCAATTTCTTAGTCCTTTGTTTCCATTACAAAATTCTGAGTTCTCATTAGTCCCAGTTACTGCAGCGTGCGGATGAGGAATAACATTACTGAGTTCTAAAAATTGCTCAAAAAAGGAACGACCAAAATCAAATTCTCTACCATATTCTAATGGATCAAATTTGTCACTATTCCACTCAGAGAGGTGGTAAACAGGAAAAGAAGTATTTGGAGTATACATAGAAATTATACTTTTCCCAGTAGCATCGCATTTTCTTTTGTAAATTTTTCGTCGATTCCTAAAAGCTAACCTTCGAATAAATCTTTCTTCGGGGCAAAGAGTCGGAGGTGGAACATCCATTTTTTCATAGAATTTAAGATCCGCATCGGTAATTTCAAATGTTTTTCCGGAGACGGGGCAGGTTTTTTTCATGGCAATTTTTAGATATATAGATTTTCAAAATTATTTCTATCATTTTCCCAATTCATTGGATTATCGATAATGTATTGGCGGATACGATTTAATTCCTCCTCATTTCGTACAATGTGATCGTAAAAATTTTTTTGCCACATGAAATTTTCATATTCATTTTTGTTCGCCCATTTTTTTGTCCCCCCTTTGAAATGATTAATAATGGATGAAATGGATTTGGGGGGTAATTTACCAAATTGTGTTTGCGTAGAAACACGCCAATGGCGTGTTTCTACGCTTTCATTTTGAATAAAAATAATCCCGTGAATATGGTTTGGCATCACCACAAATTCATCCAAAATCACGTGTTTGTGGATATTCTCTATTTCTTTCCAAAAATTTTCGGCAATTTTACCAATGGGCGAAAGAAACATCCTTTCTTTTTTTATCTTTCCAAAATCATGTTTCCGATCTTTTGTGCAGATGGTTATGAAATATGCACCATCGGCAGAATAATCCCAATCTTTCAGACGCATCGATTTTGTTCGATATTTGCCCTGGAATTTTTGTGAATTCTCCATTTTTATTTTCCTTGTAGAAACATGACAATGGCGTGTTTCTACAGTAATATGTTTTTACATTAATTTACAATTTCCAAATAACATTTTTCACAAAACACCTTCTCCGGTCTTTTTGGAGCGAACGTAGTTTGGATGTCTGTGCCACATTTATCACACTTCCGACCAAAAAGCTGTCGTGGATTTCTCTGGTGCAAACGATGTAAATATCTCTCCTCTGGGCAGAATTTGGGGATTGGAATCTGCATTTGTCGATAAAATCTCAATTCCAAAGGAGTTATCTTGTAAGGCTTACCTGTTTTTTCACAAACAAGAACTTGATCGCAAATATCATCTAAAACATCCTCAATTAATTGAGGAACTGCCCCTGCTTCTTTGGCTGAGTTAACTACATCCTCTTCATCTTTCCATTTGTAATCTGACTGCACAGCTTCCTCTTTGAAAATCGGATAAAAATCATGAGCTACGGACTTGTTGTAATTGAAGTCCGACATGGCAATCGGGAAAAACTCTCCCCACTGCCCATCAGCTTCCATCTTTTCCACCAGTTTTGGCACGAGTTTTTCGTATTCCTCTTTAGAATACTGCCGATTGAGTATGTAGTACTGTTTGTTTTTTAGCCCCACGCAGGCAAAACAGTCTTTGCAGTTGATGCACATGTTTAAGTAATAACTATCTTTGCAGCCATAACTCATGACAGTAAAGGCGCACTGGTAGTGATCTTCACCACCGCCAGATATTTCGTAGCAAAGCTCCGCATCTCCCCAAGAAAAAAAGTCCATACAGTCTCGACCAGTAAAAAAGAATGTACAGTAACGACAATCCTCTGCATCTCTCGTGTCGAAGCAATGAAAACAGTTTTTACTGTTCCAGACTGAGTTGCCTACACAATTTTCCACGTTTTCCCCATGATGGAATTTTTTGGGAGTAGCTTGGATGAGCGCTGTTAGTTTTGTCTGAAACTCTTTTGAGTAGAAATTATTTTCAGCAAGCATTTTTTCTTTTTGTGCTTCGTACTCTTCTTTGGTGTGAGGAGTGTTGAAAATATGGTATTGCTTTTGTCGAAGTCCGGCGCAGCCAATACAGTCACGACACTCTTTACAATCATTGAGGTAATAACTATCTGAACAGCCACTACAATTGAGACCATACTGCAGGTTGTAACACTTATCGCAATCCACACACTCGTAACAAAGCTCACTACTGACAACTAGCAGGCAATCAATGCAAGAATTGCACAAATACATGTTGTGAGAGCATAGACATTTTTCGCACTCGCCAGTATTGAATACCAGATAGCAATCCTTGAGATCTCCAGTACAGTTGGTGTATTCTGAATTGATCATACGATCTTCTGGAAATTTGAAAGCAAACATGCGAGGAGCCACTACTGATAGCTCTTGTATCTGCTGCCAGATATCTCTTTGCCAATCGATCTCTTTGCCATATTCGATAGCGTCATTTTCGGATTTCCACCACTCGTCGTTGTGATACACCGGAAAAGGGGTATCGGCGGGATACATCGAAATTATTTTCTTCCCGGTTTTGTCGCATTTTCTCGGAAAAAGAAAACGTTCATTGCGCCAGGCCATTCTGCGTTGTTCACGGCAACGAGAGCAGAGTTGTGGAAGTGAAAATTGATATTTTTTATTACCAAAAGTTGGGCTTAACTTCTCAAGCAGGTTTTTGTCTTCTTGTGTGATGACAAAATGAGACTGACATTTTTCACAAGTTTTTACGGTCATAGTTAATTAACAGAATCTAAATAACACCCCTCACACATCACCTGCCCGGGTTTGTCCGGAGCAAAGGTCGTCTGAATATCTATCCCACATTTATCACACTTCCGATCAAAAAGCTGACGGGGATTTCTAAGCTTCATCCGATCGGCATGCCGACAGTCCGGACATTTGTGAGGAATCGGGAGATTCATTTTTCGGTAAAAAGATAATTCGGCTTTTTGGATTTTGTAATTTTTGCCACAACTCTCACAGGCAAGAACCTCCTGACAAATTTCATCTGGGACGTCGGAAATATGGTCGGGAATTTGATAGGTTTGGGGTTGGTGATTTTTTAGATCTTCATCCTTCCATTTCCATCCTTTAGCGAGAACTTCTTCTTTTGTCATTGGGAAGTATTCTTGGGCGATGGTTTCATTGTACGCAAAAGGTGACATCTCGATCGGGAAAAATTCTCCCCATTCATTATGCTTTTTCATATGTTCGATTATTTTAGGGACTAATGCTTCGTATTCTTCGCGGGTGTATTGCTTGTTGAGGATGCAGTATTTTGATTTTCGTAATCCGACACAACCAAAACAATGATGAC
>CAYFMH010000074.1:0-8401 GCA_964344165.1 uncultured Candidatus Peribacteria bacterium
ACCCTATCCTAACTATGAATCTTCCTTGTGTTGCGTTTGACCCGAAAATCTAAGCTATAAAATCTAAATGCCAAAAATATGAAAGTTCCAAATTTGTGAATTCAGCTTTATCTGCTTCTCGAGTTGAAGAAAAAATTTTAACCCTTTTTTGAATATCTTTAGCTACTCCTTCAGGGTTAACTCTGGCTTCAAACTCTTCATCAGTCCCATCAAAAGCATTTGGATCATAAAGAGTTTCATCATGTTCATCATCCCCATAATAATACCAAGTTAAATCTTCGAGAGAGATGTTTTCTCTTCGACTAACATCATCCACATAGACTCCATCTGCGTCATGAAAAAATGTATCCGGATAAGGCACCCTTGGCGGCATTCCATAATCAACAATTGCAGGATTCAATCTGTTTTCTTGCTGATCCAAGGTGATTGAATTTTTTCGAACTCCACAATCTCCATCTCCATCAAAATATTCTTTAAAAGACATTTCTAAATTGGGTTAAAAAATAATTTATCATGCCGAAGTTTGTAACAATAATTTAAATCAAACGAAGGCTGATAACGACATATTTATACTTATTTTAAATAATTTGTCAAGTAATTTTCTCAAAAAAACCCAAAAAAGCCTTAAACAAGCCAAAAAACAAGTGCCTATTTTAATATTTTCCTCTATTTTCCATTCCGCATTCGACATTCCGCATTCCGAATTTAATTGAGTACCGGTTGTCCCTCCGCCGTCCGACTGTCTTCATCCAAAGCATAAAATTGCCCCCAAATGGCTTTGATCTCATCGATCCTTGCTCGCCCCTCAGCCCCATACTTCCCCATCGTGGTAAAAATCCCCTTCTTGTCAGACGGGAAATTTTTGGCAAACCAGATAAACTGCCCGAGCTCTTCTTCGGTCTGTGGTGTCACGGCAAACTTATAAACTTTTGGATTAAATTTTTGCTCAAGAATAAAAATATTATTCATATTTCCCGGCATTCCTTCAAAATCATGAAAACTACAAATCAACTGATCAGGAGGGATCTGCT
This sequence comes from uncultured Candidatus Peribacteria bacterium, assembly GCA_964344165.1. GTDB lineage: Bacteria > Patescibacteriota > Gracilibacteria > UBA4473 > UBA4473 > CAYFMH01. Next base: position 1,032 of record CAYFMH010000074.1, read on the forward strand.
CAATCAATTCTGGTAAATTCAGGGTCACGTCCATGTCTACCAAATCCCCTCCCGCGGCCAAAAACTTTTTTAGAATCTCCAATCGTTCACTCTCGGTCCCCTCAAAGTTCCCCTTCCCCACCGGACATTTACAAACTCCGATAAATTTGAGTTTTTTGGGCACCTCGGCCCGATAAGACAATTCGTCTAAGTAATCCTTCAACTTTTCAAAAAAATCCGGTTCCTGATACACCTCATCCAACCATACCTCAATCACATCCGCTCGATAATTCACCTGTTCGATCAACCGCTTGAGCCGAGAGAAAGTTTTCGTACGCAATGGCACAATTATTTTCATTCCAAAACATTAGGATGTTCCTCTCCCGACGGGTCGGGAGAGACTAAGTGAGGTATGATAAAAATTACCGATCTAGTGCGGTAAGCAAATCACGTTTGTGCTCTTCTTCTTGCATGAGAATATCTTCCAGCACCCGCCGAAGCCCATATTCTCCGAGTTCTTCCGCTTGTTTGATGAGTCCTTTGTACATATGGATAGCGTTTTCTTCTCCAGCTAGGTCCTGCTCGAGCATCTCTACGGCATCTTTTGAGATATCTCGCTGTTCTACATCGATAGAAGGCGTCCCTCCGAGGAAGTCAATCTGCTCCGCTACCGCCACGGCATGCTGAAGTTCTTCTTGAGAATGCACCACCAATTCTTTTGCAATCCCGTCATACTGGGGTCCCGTGAGCACTGCCGCATGCTGCACATATTGCACGGCCGCCGCATATTCCCACTCGAGGGCTTTGTTGAGTCCGGCAATGAGTTGATCTTTACTAGTCATGGTTAAACAAATTATGAATTACGAACGTAGAATTATGAATTTAAGATCAAGAATCAAGAAAAAATTAATTCTGCATTCTACATTCCAACTTCTGCATTCAAAAACTCCTTCATCAACCCCGCCGCTTTTCCCCGGTGCGACACCATATTTTTTTCTTCTTTCGTCATCGCCGAATAAACTTTTTCTGATCCATCTGGCACAAAGACGGCTGAAACCGGAATCCCCACCTCCATCTCCGTGGCTAAATCCTCGAGAATTATCCCGGAAGTGGTCCCCAGAACTACTTTTTCTGTTTTTGGAATCGGATCAAAAAACGCCATCGAAGAATAAAAAATCGCTCGACGATTGGTCACTCCATCCATCAGATCCATAAATTTTTCGAGCCATTCTTCGTCTGATTTGGAAGGAATTTCTCGGCGCGTCCGAATACCAAATTTTCCTGGAAATGCGTCCAAAACAATCCCTGAGTCCTCTCCCAACGTCGGAATCTGAAACTGTTTTCCAAAATACTGAGCTTTTATCAAGGCATTTTCTTCAAATGTCTGGCCATCCTCCTCCACATCGGGAACAGCTGGAAAATCTGATAATAATAAAAACGAAAAATCATCCCCAAAAAATTCTAACATTTCCCCAGCTTTTCCATTATTCCCCGTCGCTAACAATATTTCCTTCATTGATAATTCTTAATTGAAAATTGAAGATTGATTTTGAAGCCCCTTGTCCTCCTTAAATATAATTTTCAAAGCCCTCCTGAGTTCCACCTTTCTGGATAATTCATAACTAATTTTGGGAGCCAAACCGTTGAGACGAGTGAGCCAATCTTTTTTGCCCCCCATAGAAGTGAGAAAAACATGAGCCCACTCTAGATCCCCAGAGATTTCCACCGCGGTCACCGTACAAAACCCAATTTCATCGGGTGATAAAAATTGTTGAATAATTGGAGTGATTTTTTCTTGGATCACACCAGCCAGCTTTTGACTACGGGGAGAGACTTTCATCTTCCGAAACATATTTCTTTTTTAGGCTTTTTCAAGTCTCATAAATTGACACTCATCATTGTTTTTACAATAATGTCCGCATGATCAGCTGGATCCTCTACTTTCTTTCGCTTATTGCCGCGAATGCTTCTGCGTTCTATTTTTTATCAACTAAACTTTTTCCAGCGGACTTTGTTGTCCATGGTGGACTCAAAGGATATTTTGTGTTGGCCGTCATTTTTAGTATTATTAATACTTTTATCAAACCAGTACTCAAACTGGTGACGCTCCCTATCAGAATTTTTACGTTGGGGACCTTCTCTCTCGTGCTCAACGGAATCATCCTCTGGATGATGGAAGCCACGGTCAACTTCCTCGAGCTAGAAGGGGTCGAAACCCAAATCGAAGGCTGGATTATCTATCTCGGAGCTGGACTCATCCTGGCCATCCTCAATACTGTGCTCAACTGGTTTTTGAATCCTTCAAAAGACTAAAAAACAGAATACAGATTTATAATTTAGAATTTTAAATTAAATTTTGCATTTTGAATTTTTAATTTTGCACTACTTACATTGTTGCTAAATTTTTGCTTCCTTGCTACATTATAGAAAATGCCACTCCACCTTCAGATTTTATTAACTATTTTAGTCTTCAGCGGACTTATTTTTGCCGCTGTGGTTTATCTGTCTCGAAAAAAATCTGATTTCATGCGGACGGTAAACTTTGTATTTTTACGAATAAAAATCCCAAAAAAAGAATCCAAAGAAGATCAAGAAAAAGAACGAGACCAAAACGCAGAAATCCGACGAGTCATTGGAGTAGCTGAACATTTCTTTGCGACACTTCATGGAATCCGAGCAGGAGACATGGGCTCTTTTTTTCGAAACGAAGACTATCTCTCTCTCGAATACATCGCGACAAATGGAGAGATTGAGCTTTTTATAGGCTGTCCCAGAGACATAAAAGAATTAATTGAAAAGCAAATTACTGCTTTTTATCCAGATGCAGTAGTCGAAGAGATGGATGCCCCACAAATCTTTCATGAAAAAATGAAACAAGCTACGGGATATCTCGCCGCTGAAAAAAAATTCTGGTATCCTTTTAAAACCTATCAAAAATTCGAATCAGCTGATCCGATAAACAATATCCTCAATGCCATGTCGGCGGCCTCTGATGAAAAAGGAAATTCAGCCGCTGTGCAGTTTATGATCCGTCCGACCAAAAACGACTGGCAGGCCAAAGCCAGAAGCACTGCCAAGAGGATGGCCAGTGGCAAAAAAGACGTCGCCTGGTGGAACCTGATTGGTTGGATGGGAGAGCTTTTTTCTATGTTGACCTGGGGAGCTGATGAAAAAGGCAAAGAAGATGCCCCTCAACAAAGTGAAGAATCCCAAGAACTCACAAAATCAATCGAAGAAAAAGCCGAAAAAACCGCGTTTGAAACAATTATCCGGTGTGTGACCGCCTCTCCAGAGCAAAAGACCGCCAATATAAATCTGACCAATATCATGAACGCGTTTACTCAGTACGGAACGCCCAGCCTCAATAGTTTTCAGGCAAAAAAATGGCACTCAAAAAGAACGCTTATCAAAAACTTTCTTTTCAGGTCTTTTAAAAGATCTTGGCATCTCCAAAACAAAATTGTACTTTCTGCAGAAGAGTTAGCTTCTGTTTTTCATTTCCCCAATATTAAATACAACCACGTCCCTGGGCTCAAATGGCAAAATTTTAAAATTGAAAAAGCACCTTCAAACGTCCCAAAAGAAGGCCTCTTCCTCGGACACAATATGTATCGAGGAGAAAATACGCCGGTCTATATGAAACGAGAAGATCGGTTCAGGCACTTCTATGTGATTGGACAGACGGGGACCGGAAAATCATCGATCTTCCAGACAATGATCCGACAAGATATGCAGAATGGCGATGGGCTCTGTGTCGTCGACCCCCACGGAAGTCTGATCGAAGACCTCCTTCCCCATGTGCCAAAAAATCGAGTCGATGATGTCATTATCTTCGATCCCTCTGACCTCGAACGACCTATGGGACTTAATCTCCTCGAAGCAGAGACGGATGAAGAACGAGACATGGTAGCGCTCGATGCGATGAACCTCATGATCAAAATGTTTGACGAAGAGATCTTTGGGCCACGGATCCAAGATTACTTTCGAAATGGAGTGCTCACGCTCATGGCCGATCCGGCGGGAGGGGCGCTGACCGATGTGGTTCGACTTTTTACCGATGATTCCTTCCAGCGGCTAAAAGTAAAACACGTGACTAATCCGGTGGTGAAGTCTTTTTGGACCAATCAGATGGCCAAAACCGGAGCGCGAGAAAAACAAGAAATCATCCCCTATTTTGCCTCGAAATTTGGGGCCTTCATCACCAATGCCATGCTTCGAAATATTATTGGACAGGCGAAGTCGTCCTTTGACTTTGCCCAGGTGATGAATGAAGGAAAAATCCTCTTCATGAATCTGTCGAAGGGGGTAACCGGAGAAATCAACTCAAAACTACTGGGGCTCATCATCGTAGCAAAAATACAGGTCGCGGCCCTCCGCCGCCAGAAAGAATCCAAAGAAAATCGACGAGATTTTTTCCTCTATATCGACGAGTTCCAAAACTACGTCACCGAATCAATTGAATCCATCCTCTCAGAGGCCCGAAAATATCGACTCAGCCTCAATATCGCTCATCAATACATCAGCCAAATCGATCAGTCGAATCAAAAAGGCGGGACCAACCTCAAAGATGCGGTTTTCGGAAACGTGGGGACCATGATGTGTTATAAAATTGGAGCTCAAGATGCGGAGCCGATGGCGAAAGAAATGGCCCCGGTTTTTTCTGATCAGGACTTGATCAATATTGATGCGTTTAAATCTTGTATCAAACTCGCGATTGATGGGCAACCATCACGACCATTTTCGCTCAATGTCGAGAAACCATGGCTCGTCCAAGGCGATCCAAAAGTCGGAAAAGCCCTCAAACAAATCTCTCGGCTCACCTACGGGCGATCGAAAAAGTTTGTGGAGAAGGAAATTTTTGCGCGGTTGGATGTGTAGCAATTAGCAATAAACCATTAGTGAAGATAAGAGGAAAATTGTAGGGATTTGTTTTTAAAAAATTAGTTTTCAATTACGATTTTTCCTTGGATAATTGTTAAATTTGTACCTCCAATTTCTTTTTTACTTTTTCCGGCAGGTTTGCCATGAAGCCATCGGAGACAATCATCGATTTCTGAAGCACTAGGAGAAGTTTGAGCTATCTTTCGCAAGAATTCTTTTTGGAGGATAGGAGGAAGTTCGAGAAATTCATTCAAAGGGATTTTTTGATTTTTAAGAGCTGGTTCAAGAATTATTTCTACTGATTGAGCCAAAAAATCACCTATTTCTCCAAAAATTTCTGATTCTCTCACGAAGACTTGTTCGAGATTGGGAGTAATTTTTCGCAAGTGTGGGAGGATATTTTTTCGGATCAGATTCCGGTGAAAATCAATATCTTCATTGGATTCATCTTCCATCCATTTGATTTTGTTTTCTTGTGCGTAGCACTCGATTTCTGATTTTGGGACTTGCCAGAGGGGTTTTGTATTGGTATCGAAGGGAGAGAGTCCATCAATTCCGCATCCTTTTACTAGCCGAAAAAGCATCGTTTCCACCAAATCGGTCGCGTGATGAGCGGTGAGGATCGTTTGCGCTCCAAATTCATTTTTGGCCTCTTCAGCCAGTTCTTTTCGCGATTTTCGCCAGAAGTTTTCTTTATCTTTTTTGGGAATTTCTTCGAGCTGGTAGCCAAAAAATTGGTTTCCGTGTTTTTGGCATAGGTCGTGTACGAATTGAAATTCTTTTTTGGTGTTGGTTCTATTTCCGTGGTCGAGGTGAAAAATGGCTAGATTTTTTTGATCAAAAATTTTATTCAAAATATAAAAAAGAACCACTGAATCTACGCCTCCGGAGACAGATAAGATTGCTTTTTTGTTCTCTAGTTTTTGTTGTTGGAGGAAGGCATGAACTACTTTTTCGATATCCATTAGAAAAAATTACAAATCCCAAATAACAAATTCCAAACGAAAAAGAAAATCAATTTCCGGTGGAGCCAAATCCTCCTCGTGAATCAGACTTTATTTCTTCGATCTCGTGGAAGGCGGCTTTTGCCATCTTCACAAAAAGCCCCTGGGCGATCCGTTCTCCTCGTTCGACCGTCACCGGTTCTTCTGAAAAGTTATAAACCTGGATCAAAATCTCATCGTTTTCTCCGCAGTAGTCGTGGTCGATAAGGCCCACGGAGTGGGGGAACATGAGAGATTTTTTCCTTGGGGTAGAACTTCGGGGTAAAATTAAAAGGGCATGATCATGCGGGCATTTGACGATGACATTTCCGGGGATGAGGCCAAACTTGCCGGGTAAAATCTCGGTTGTTTCTCTTGCGACAAAATCAAAAGCAAAGCTCCCCTCGGTTTCGTATTTGGGGAGAGGGAGTTCTCGGTCAATTCGATAAATTTCGACTTTCATGCTTTCCAATTTATTTAGCATGAGCAACTTTGCAAGTTGCTTCGAAATATTTTGATCCAATGGAAAAATACCAGAAACGTTTCGGACGGGGTTATTTGTTTGTAATAAAAATGGCAAACCCAGTCCGGCCAAAGAAAGTGAGCAATCAGGCTAGATTTAAGCTTTTTTTCTTTTTTCTCTTTGGCTAGTTACTTTTCCTGCTCGTTTTTTAAATCTTTCAACCGTTTTTTCTAGTTTTTCATTTTTTCTTTCTAATTCTTCTACTTTTGCTGCTAAAGCATCAAATTCAGCTTTCCTGACATATTCTGACCATCATCAAAGATAAATCGTCCTGGAGCGTGATCTCCAAATGATTGTCGGCAGAGGTGAGTGGAACTTGAAATCATTGAGATGAAATTTGTCATCATTTTTAAAGATTATTTTTGTGAAATTATTCCTCTGAACTTCTTAGTTTTTTCTGAATCTCCCGGATCTATTGCATCTACTGTAACAAAAAATTCTTCTTTCAAAGGTGTAATTATAACTTCAGGAATAGGGCGTCCAAAAGCAAAGAGACCGTGAAAAGTTGTTGAAATAAAAATAGCAAGAGCTTCTCTATCAATATTTGGGAAATCTTGGCTAATTTTTTTAATTAATTCTTGATAAGATAGATTTTTATAAGGTATTTCCCTAATTTCTTCCGGATTTAAAACTCGTTGGAAACCTTCAAGGCAGGAAATAACTTCGTCCAAAATCTCTTCTTTATCAAGTGCGTCTGCGAAACTTACGACGCATTCTACTTTATTGATAGTGTTTTGGCATAACTTTTTAGCGATAATTAATATATCTCTACGAAGATAAGGTTCTTTCTCTTTTATAAAATCTTCGTTGCTATCACTATGAATAGAGATGTTCCCCTTTTTGAAATACGCCAATAGCTTAGCTGTCTCATGAAGATCATTTAAATCATAAAATGAATCATCTCCATAGTCTTCAACTCTACTAAAATCCATTTGAAAGAATTTAAAGGAACGAATTTTTTCATCTTAAACGCAACACATGAAGATTAATCTCTAATCTTCAAT
>CAYFMH010000075.1:0-8237 GCA_964344165.1 uncultured Candidatus Peribacteria bacterium
AATAAAATCTCTTATTTCGCAAAAATTCCAAATTATTAAAGCGGCTTAGTATAACGGGTGAAGTTTTTGGAAATGTGGGAGATCCGAAATATAGAGAATATGCTGATGATATACATACAAGTGGACAGCGTCTTTTGGAATTAATTAATGATATTTTGGATCTTTCTCGGGTGGAGTCCGGGAGGGTCGAAATCTCCAACAGGGCTTATTCTTTAAAAGAGTTACTTGATGAGGTTTTGAAGACCACTACTATAAGAGCTGATGAAAGAAGGATAAAAACGGAGGTAAGATTTTTGTCCGAAATAGCTGATAGCATTATGGGGGCTGTAAAAGAAACAAGACAGGTTTTATTAAATTTAGTGAATAACGCTATAAAATACGCTCCAGAAGGAGCAAAAGTTGAAATTTTTATCAAAAAGGAAAATGATGCCCTGCGATTTACGGTTTTTAATTCAACCAATAAACCAATTCCAGAAGAAACACAAAGAAGATTATTTGAGACATTTGTTCGAGGAAAAGATGTGGCTAGCGTAGAGGGAGCGGGGATAGGGTTGCCACTAGCCAGGAAGCTCGTGAGAGCGATGGACGAAAAAGGACCATTAGCAGAAAAAATCGGGGCAGATTTGCAGCTTGATTATTCAGTAGAAGGAGGAACGAGTTTTTCTTTCACCATACAATACGCCCCTGCTTCATCAGAAGCAGAAGCACAAGCTTAGCTCTGCAAGCACAAAAAACGAACCGACTTAATCATCGCTGATTTGTCGATCTCGTTTTTTGAACGGCTCAAATCCTCCGGTTCTCATGCGCCGGTCAGAACCAAAAGTAGACTTGCTCCCTTTTACGGTTCCGCCGATGCGGTTGAGTGTAAAATCCTCTGAGGAGTTAAAAGCTCCCAGAGAATACCCCGGATGACGGTCAGCACGTCTTTCATAGGCTTTTTCGATGGTCATTGGGTTCTCTGCATTATCCAACGCCAACGCATCCCCTACAAAAGCACTTGCAAATACCAAAAAAACGATGCCGGTAACTGCGGTTTTCATTTTTTTTGGGGTTAGAAAAAATGAAGAAGTATCGGGCACTGGTTAGAACGGGGGAGGGAAGGGAATGTTACAAAAAGAAGAAGTAAAAAACCTTTAAAAATCAGCCACTTGCTGTCGGATGGTTACTTCTCCAGCATAGCTTTTCTCTGTCATTTCTTCTTCCACGTATTGTAGTTTAGCTGCTGGTTCTTCTGGAACTTCTTTTTGTCCCATGATATGCATGAGTTTTGTTGTTGCGGCTGAGGTAGTCATATCTTTTGCATTTCTGATTCCGGCTCCTCTTGCTCGGATAGCATCTTCATCATGATCATCCATCCCTTCGCTCACTCCAGATTGGCCAGCACTGGAGGTTAAAAATATTGGAGTTCCTTCTTTCAATACATCTTGCAAAACAGGGACAAGGTCATTTCTCAGGGCAGCTGATCCGTAAGTTTCGAGTACGGCGGCAACCGAACCTGTTGTGTTTTGGAGAAGACCCTGCAATATATCAGGAGTAATACTTGGATTTATTTTTATACCTGGGACAGCAGGATTAAATTTCGGTTGAAAAAGCAGCTCGTGTTTTCTTTTACCCGATCTTCGTCTGGCTCCTGCTCCTACTTCGATTCCAGCTGCTCCGAAATGCCCGATAGGTCCGGTGATTTTGGAATCAAAAATGTTTAACCGACTGTCGTGTTCTTTTGTGACTCGAGTTCCTCGGTGAATAGTCCCATTAGCATAGGCAATAACTTCTGCGAAGTCTCCTTCGGCAGCGATTTTCATAGCTCCTGTGAGATTTGGAATACCATCACTCCCACAGAACCCAACGGAAGGGATTTGTGAAGCTGAAAAAACCACCGGGATAGCTAGATTTCGGAGTGCATAGGCAGTGGCTGCAGCTGAGTATTCGAGAGTGTGTGTTCCATGTCCTACAACTACTCCATCTACACGATGGTAGATAGATTTTATGGTTGAAGCCATGGCGGTCCAGGCATCAGGGCGTATTTCCTTGGAGTCGATATTAGCCATAAAAATACCAATTGTATTGAATTGTTGTCTTATTCCTGCCACAAAATCACAAACTTCCACCATTTTTTTTAGATCAATTGCGTTTTCGAAAGATATAGCTCCTTCTTGAGTAACGCTTGGAGCCATAGCAAGAGTGCCACCCGTATGAATATAAGCAATGGTCGGCCTCGAAGGATCGGAGTTGTCTTCCTGAAATTGGATTTCGGGGATGTATTTTCCAAATAATTTGGAATTCACACCGTGTTTTTCTCCTTCTTCGAGGAAATTTTGTTGAGCGAGAGTTGGCGTTGTGTTCATTTTTTTGAAATTAAAAATACTAATGTTAATGGATTTTTAGCATCCACTTGAGACAAATGGAGCACAATATTCTTTAGAATACGAGCCTTCTGGTAGAACTATCAACGTAGATTCTTTCTGGTCACCGTTTAAAACAACCCTCATGGTGAAAGATCCATTATGATTTTTGCTAATAGCCCCAATATAATCACTCCTAATTGAAGGATTTTTGGTTAAAAAAGTTTCAATAATTTCTTTTTCTTCTTCTGTCCGGGTAAAAATCCCTTTCCCCTCTAAAAGGTGTAAGAAGCGGGCTTTCAAATTGTATTTGGCTTTTTTTGCAGATTCTTTCACAGAAGCATCTCTTTTGTCATTATCTGAACATATAGAATACTCTATTCTAGCTTTTGTGATTTCAGCAAAAAGCATATTTTCTAGAATATTTAATTCAGTCAATCTCTCTCTTAGAACTGAACTTTCTCTTATTTGTTCCAAAAGTGTTAACACTTCTTGAATTTCTTCCACATTAAATATACGAAATCCTAACGCTCCAGGCCATATGTCGGCATTATTATTGATATCACGAGTCTTTGCTCTTGGTACATAATCTGCTTTTTTTCTTTGGGCACCATTCCAACGGTCAAGTAGAATTGAAGAAAAAGAATCCCGAGTGTGAAGGTTGTTATCTTCAATAGCTTCGATTTCAATTCCTTTTGAAAATGTATTCATTTAGGTGATAATAAAAAGATAATTAGGAACATTTATTTTTGACTGAGATGTTATAATTAAAAACTGAGTGGACAATATCACCCTATGGTGATATAATTCACCACAGATAAAAAATTTAATTCAAAATGTACGGACCAGAACTAGAAATGATAGGACTTTCTCCAAACGAAGCAAAAGTTTATGAAACGCTTCTAGAACTGGGGGAAACATCGGTTACAGAGATTTCGCAACGATCCAATATCCATCGTCGAAGTATCTATGATACGCTCAATCGTTTGTTAGAAAAAGGACTTGTTTATCAAATCTTCCAAAAAAAAGAAACGCTCTATCGACCAGTGGATCCTCATAAATGTTTGGAACTGTTGAGAGAAAAGGAAACAATTTTTAAGAAAATAATGCCTCAGCTCGAAGGGCTCTATAAAAAATCTCCCTCAAAAGAGGCGGCTTTTATCTATAAAGGGCTGGAGGGGTATAAAAATTATCTTCGAGATTTAGCTCAAGTGGGGGAGGATACGTATTTTTTAGGAGCTAAGGCATTGTGGTTTACACCAAATATTCCGATTTCTTTTTTGAGGATGTATCAGCATGAAATGACACGAAAAAAGAAAAATTATTACACTCTTTTTGATTATAGAGTAAAACAAAAACTCCCCCAAGCCATAAAGAATGTGGGGGGAGAGTATAAAGTTCTTCCCAAAGAATATTCTACTCCTGGGGTGATGGATGTTTTTGGAGATTATGTGGTGACTTTTAATAGCGTAGATGTAGGTGATTTTGGGGAGGATGGGACGGTTTTTGTGATGATAAATCAGGAATTGGCAGAAAGCTACCGAACTTGGTTTCAGTTTATTTGGGATTTTTGTCCAAAAATAAAGTAGACTTGAGATTACGGTAGATACGCCAACTGACTCTCTTTTATTTCAATGAAGCTTTTTTGTTCTATTTCTTCCATCCCTTGGACTTGTTCAGTGCTTTCTAGGGCATAGAGGCTCGTCGGGATGGCGAGTTCGATGTCCCAGTATTCGATTTGTTTTTGGATGGCGATTCGTTCTGATTTTAACTCTTCGAGCATGAAGGCACTGGTCGCCAGGGAGTTAAGCAAAATCAAATACCAAAAACCAAGTCCAATAATTAACGCAATCCCCGCATTGAGAATCCACATGAAATAATTGCGTGTTTGTACCGTCGCCACCGCTTCGGGGTTTGTACTTTCGTGGGGAGTGTGGTGAACGACGTTCATAGTTGGTTAGAGTTGAGGTTTAAGGAATTTCGGAACGCGGAATGCGGATTCCGGAATTATTTGTGATTCTGCGAAACTATACTTTCTCTAAAATTCTGAGCTTTGCGCTGCGGGCTCTGGGATTAGCGGTGATTTCTTCATTGGTTGGGACGATTGGTTTTCGAGTGAGGCGGTGCCCTTCGGCAGGAGTGACTTCTTCATGCAGTGAAAATTCTGTCTCGGCGGTTACTGGTTTGGATTTTTCGAGGAAAAACTTCTTCACCATTCGGTCCTCGAGGGAGTGGTAGGCAATGATGCCGATTCGATCTCCGGAGAGCATGATTTCCCAGGCGTCGTGAAGTGTTTTTTCGAGGTGTTCGAGTTCTTGATTGGTGGCGATTCGAAGTGCCTGAAAAATCCGCATCAAAGTTTTTTTGCGTTGATTGGGGTGGGTAGCATTTTCGATAATTTCTTTGAGTGCCCCTGTAGTTTTGATCCTTCCGTGCGACCGGGCTTCGATGATTTTTCGGGATATTTTGGGGGCTAGTGGGTCTTCACCGTATTCTCGGAAGATCTGAGTTAGTTCTTTTTCTTCAGCTTCATTGACGATTGTTTCACAGTTTTTATTCCCTGCTTCGAAGGCCATGTGGAGCGGGCCGTTCTGCTCGAAGCTGAAGCCCTTGTCCGGATTGTCGACATGATGAGAGCAGATCCCCAAATCGAGTAAAATCACGAGTGGCCGAGAAATATCCAATTCTTGAATAATTTTTTTGATTTCTGAAAAGTTCGCATTTCGAAAAACTGCTTTATCACGGTGTGCTTCTAGTCTTTTTTGGGCAAAATTAAGATGTTCGAGATCGAGATCGCAGCCGATGTATTTCTTGACATTGTTAAATTTCTCCAAAATCGCTTCCCCGTGCCCACCAAGTCCTATGGTGCCATCAAAAACCGTCGCCACGTTTTTCGTCAAGAGTATCTCAAGAATTTCTTTTAGGAGGACTGGGGTGTGAGCCGTTTTTTTTAGGGGCATTTTTTGAACAATTCTTGAGAAAATGTGCAAAACTTGTGCACAGGAATTTGAAAACTTTTTTTCTTGTTTTTTGGCTTAAGAAAGCAGTAAAACAAGGTTTGATCAAATTTTAGAACAAATTTTTTGTTTTTACAAGCTTTTTTTGTACTTTTTTTCTAGCTTTTTGCGATTTCTGTTTTCTTTTTTTGTTCAGCTGAATTTTATGGTATTTGAAATTATATTTAAAAATGTTTGACAATATCTTGATTGCCGCTATCTTATATTAAACTTGTTTTCTAAATTTTATAAAAATGAGTACTGAAAAATTCAAACCAGCTTGTGAAATAGGAACTCAAGAAGGATGTGAAGATTCTACGTCTTGTGCTATAAGAATTATTCTTGGAAGTAAGGAAGGAGAGGAATTAAACGAAGAAGATAAAAGGAAAGAACTTTGTCACCAAAAAGCTGCTGATATTGCTTCTGAAACAGAAAAAGTCATAAAGCCTAAAAAAGGAGAAGACCCTTTAAGTGCTGAAATCCGGAGGGCCTGGGAAGAGGAAGGTGCGCTTGTTAATTATCTATCGTTTGAAGATTAACATTGTAGAGAAAAAAATATTTACGTTTTTCTGAAGTCCACGGAGTTTTATCCGTCTAAGTCAAATTTTTTGTGGAGAAGAAGGAATATTGGATTTACTATTTGGGTCCCCCATTTGTACAAACTTTTCAAAAATTTTTGACTGAAGTGCTTTTAATCCTAGAGTGGGCCGGATGATTACCGGTTATTTTTATACTTTTCTTTGGTCTTTGACACCGTTCCTTGAGCTGAGGGCGGCGATTCCTCTCGGCTATCTCAAATACGACATCCCTCTCTATGAGGCGGTGGCGATTTCTGTCGTGGGGGTGATTTTTTCTGTTTTAGTTTTGCTTGTTTTATTGCCAATTTTAGTTGGTTTTTTTGATCGACATATTCCCTTTTTTCATCGGATCCTGCAGGCGATTTTTGCTCGTACGCGTGCCAAACTCTATGCAGGAGTGGGTGTGTCGATTAGACCACCCACTTCGTTATGTTTTCTAAACATTCGTTATGTTTCCCAAACAAAAGAAAAAGACTAGAATCTAATCAATGCCTTCTCCCTGTGTACCAAAAGACCTCAATGACAGAATTTATTTTATCACCTGTACCACAAAAAATTGGTATTATATCTTCGATAGACATAATCGATGGAAAATTCTTGCTGATTCAGTTAAATACTGTCAGAAACATAAGGGTCTAAAAGTTTTTGCTTATGTTTTTATGTTGAACCATATCCATCTTTTGGTTGAAAGTCCTGATGTATCAGGATTTTTAAGAGATTTTAAAAAACACACTTCTTTTGAACTGATGAAAAATATGCAAAAAACAGAACCAACGGTTGCAGAATTATTTAAAGGAGAAGGTGATAAGTATTCTATATGGCAAAAAACAAACATGCCGAAATTGGTCGAAACAGAAAAATTTTTTGCTCAAAAGAAAGAATACATTGAATTTAATCCGGTAAGAAAAAATTATGTTGAGCTCCCAGAGCATTGGGTGCATTCTTCAGCTTCGTCGAACAGCCCGATTATCATTGATGACCTTTGGGAGGAATAAACTCAAAACATAACGGAGCGAGTGTCCTATCGGAACACTCGCTCCTGCCTAGGTGTGGAGAAGAAGGAATATTGGATTTACTATTTGGGTTCCCCATTTGTACAAACTTTTCAAAAATTTTTGACTGAAGCACTTTTAATCTTAGAGTGGGCCGGATGGTTACCGGGTATTTAGCGACTTTTCTTTGGTCATTGACGCCTTTCCTTGAGCTGAGGGCGGCGATCCCTCTCGGCTATCTCAAATACAATCTCCCTCTCTATGAGGCCGTGGCGATTTCTGTCGTGGGGGTGATTTTTTCTGTTTTAGTTTTGCTTGTTTTATTGCCAATTTTAGTTGGTTTTTTTGATCGACATATTCCCTTTTTTCATCGGATCCTGCAGGCGATATTTGCCCGTACTCGAGCCAAACATTCTCACCGGATGGAGATCGTGGGGGATGTGTTTTTGATTATTTTAGTCGCGTTACCGTTGCCGGGGAGTGGGGGATGGACGGGAGCATTATTGGCCTATCTCTTCGGAGTCAAACCCCGAAAAGCCCTGCTCCTCATTTCCACCGGGGTGGTTTTGAGCGGGTTGATTGTGGCTTTTTTGACGGTTTCAGGGGTTGAGATTTGGCACTTTCTCAACGGATTCGGACAGGAGGAGTCACCGTAAAGTCCCAGATTTCTGAGGGGTCTTTTTTTGGCAGTTGATCAAATCCTGGGAAAATTTGCACTTCCGCTCCGAAGTTTTCGGTAATTTTTTGAGCTTCAAAGATTGGCGGTTGGCCGCTGAGATTGGCAGAGGTCGCGGTAATCGGGTAATCAATTTCTTTCGCTACCTCTGGGATCGTACACACCCGAAAAGCCACTTTTTTGTCTGGCCAGAAAGAAGAAGCAGGAAGTGAATTTTTAGGCCTGAGGATCGCTGTTTTTGGACTTTCAAAGAAAAAATCCTCGTTTAGATCATCTGGCACCTCCGCAAATTTCTTCAGCATTTCAAAGTCACGGACCATGAGCGAGAAGTATTTTTCGTCGGGTCTGTTTTTGAGTTTTTGCAGTTTTACAAGCGTTTCTGGATCGTCCGCACGGACTCCGAGGCCGAAGCTCGTGTCGGTGGGGTAGGCAGTGATGACCTTGCGGTTGAACATTATGTTTTTAATTATCAATTAATCCGCCTACGTTTATTTTGAAAAATAATTTTAAACTTCGGACGGACAGGCAATTATCAATGAAGGAATTTTTAACTTGACAGAATATTTTTTGTATTGTATAAAACCATCGTTTTTTATTATCTTAGATTTTCGGGTCAAACGCAACACAAGGAAGATTCATAGTTAGGATAGAGT
>CAYFMH010000076.1:0-8159 GCA_964344165.1 uncultured Candidatus Peribacteria bacterium
CTACTCAATTCTAATATTTGATCAACTTTTTTATTCAAAATGCGTAAGTCCTAATGGAAAGAATTGTAAAAATTTTACACCGGAACGTTGTTTTTAATCCTTCTTTTTGTTTGTACTCAAAATAATAAGGATGATTCCTCATTTTAAGTTTAGTGGCTACGCAACTTTTCGTGATTCGGAATGACGGTGTTTTTTTTATTTTTTGAATTTTGCATTCACAATTCTGAATTCATCATTCTGATGTTTCCATGCTGGCGAGGACCTCCCGGCAGACTTCTCGATCGTCAAAGGGGATTTTTTGGGGACCGATGGTTTGCATTTTTTCATGGCCTCGGCCGGCCACCAGTACGGTATCGCCTGGTTCGGCGATGAAGATTGCGTAGCGGATAGCTTCGTATCGATCTTCGATTTCGAAGAAGCGGTCGCCTTCGGCTCGTTCGATTTTTTTTTGGATCTGTGTGGCTATTTTTTTGGGATCTTCGTCGTAGGGATCGTCAGTGGTGAGGACGATTTCATCGCTGAGTCGGTCGAGGATCTGGGCGGAGTCTTGTCTGTTTTTTGTGCTTCTGCCTCCGGCACCTCCCCAGACGGTGATAGTTTTGCCAGGGGTGAAGTCTTTCAGTGTCTTGAGCACGGCTTCGAGGCCAGATGGTTTATAAGAAAAATCCACCACTACAGAAAAATCCTGGATTGTTGGGATTACTTCTAGTCGTCCAGCAACGCCGCTAAACTTCCGGAGTGTTTCTTGGATATCATCGATGGAGACGCCGAAGGCCAGGGCGGCCGAGATAGCCGCGAGAAGGTTTTCTAAATTGTGTTGGCCGATCAGTCTGGTGGAGATTTCCACGTGATGGTTGGGGATTTTGAGCACAAAAGAAGTGCCTTCGTGCGAGAGTTGGATATTTTCGGCTTTCACATCGACGTGTTTTTCAATGGAATAGCTCCACTTCCGGTCGGCGGGGATTTCTTCGAAGATTTCATAGTGCGCGTCATCTCGGTTGAGGATGGCCATTTTTGGAATGCCAGATTTTCGGAAAGAAAAGTTCAGCCCCCGAAAGAGTTTCGCTTTTGTCCGGACGTAGTCGGCGAAGGTCCCATGATAGTCAAGGTGTTCGTTGTCGGTCACATTGGTGAGGACGGCGGCGTCTACGTCTACCCCCCAGACTCGGTGCTGGTCGATGGCATGCGAGGATACTTCTAGCACACAAAATTCAATGCCTTCTTTGACCATTTTTCTCAGGTACTTCTGGATCGTCCAGGGGCGGAGGGTAGTTCGGAGCGATGTATTGGGTTCGGTTCGGTCTCCGAAGTGAAAATTGATCGTTGAGATGGCTCCGGCTCTTTTCCCACTACTCTGGAGGAGATGATGGATGAGTTCGACGGTGGTGGATTTACCAGAGGTACCGGTGACGGCGATGACTTTGAGCTGAGTCGAGGGAAATCGAAAAAAAAGCGCGGCCAAGATCGCTGCAATTTTGTGGTACATCAGGCGTGTCTTGGAGCGGGGATGGATGATTTTTCTGAGCATATTTAGGATCATCGAGGTTAAGTGTAAAAGAAATGACTTTTTTATTAAAGAAATAAAAACTTGACAAACACTATTTTATCACTATTCTGTATTTAGTTTTATAATTTTTAAAAAAATGGTCAAAAAAACTTTTTTACAAATTTTGTCTGATACAGGTGATTTGGAAAAACAAAGAGGGGAAATGGCAACAGTAACTACCCCTCATCCTATAGAAAATTTATTAGGGGAAATTCCAGAATATCAATCAAGAACAGAATTCACTCCTGAAGAAATAGGTTTGTTAGTAGAGATTTCAAATTTATTAACAGAGTTAAAAAAGCTTGATAATCCTGGGTTAAAACAAATCTTAAATAATTTAAGTTTTCCAGGAGCTCATGTGTTAACGGAAAGAGACTATCTTCAAGGGTTTATTCGTAATGTACATAAGGATTTTATAGCTTTCCTGGATAAAGAACCTTCAACTATTGGAAATATACCAATAAAAATAGTAGTTCAATTTATATGGTTGTTAGAACGTTTTTTGGGAGCTCCTTTTACAGACATCAGCCGATTATTGTTCCTGTTTAGGAGAGGAGATTCTGTTGATAGAATTCTTGAACAAGAGAATTAGATTTTTTAGCTTGTTCAGTCTTGTAGATTGAATCTAAATGTTTCGGGAGTGCACAACTGAAATAAAATGTTTCAAGCGAGGACTCTTGAAACAGCGGAAGAAATAAAAAACTTGACAAAATATTTTTTTTGGACACCTTGGGATTGATGGTTAGAAAATATTTAGAAGATGCTCTTTTAAGAGCGCAGCAAGCGTCATATGAATCTCTAAAAGCAGGGATTCCAGAACTTCAAGATTTGGAGTCTCAACCAGTGTTTGAAACATTTCAACTTGTTAGGGCAATAATAAATCCTTACGCTATCTTTGAATTTGATGTAAAAGCTCCGTCATTGTTTCCTTATGTAAGACAACGCCTAATCGATAGTGATATTGTAAAAAGGCATAATATTATTCATACAGGAGGGCTTGAGCTTGAAGATGAAGTTTATCGAGTAACAATAGGTTTTCGAGGAAGAGTAATCCAAGTCACATTAAATTTCACAGAAAATTAAACTAATTTTCAATCGGAGAATATTTTAAAAATTACAAAAAGGGCTTTTTAAAATTGCTTTTTCCCTTATTTTTGCTACGTTCCGCGGGTGGAGAACACCTGTCGTCACTATTATCGGTCGTCCAAACGTGGGAAAATCCACACTCTTCAATGCACTCATTGGGGAGCGGAATCCTTGCCTTAATTTGACTTTTTGCCGCATATTTATACAATAAAAACCGATGAACAAAGAAGATCTCATCTTGGACCTCCTCAAAGAACTCCGATCAGATATCGATCGACGGTTTGATGAAACCAATAGAAGAATTGATGAATTAAAAGAAGAAGCAAATCGAAGAATTGATGAGGTGAAAGAGGAATTACGAGATGTGAAACATGATCTTCGTCTGGATTCTCGGAAGCTTGAAAAAGTTTATGAAAATCGGGAAAAAGTGAAGATTACTTTTGGATGGCAATGGGGATTGGTGAGTTTGTTTATTGCGATAACCGCTGCGGGAATCACAAAAATATTTTTTATGTAGATTCCTGATTTTAAGGATTAAGGCTTTTTAATTGCTTTTTCCCTTGTTTTTGCTACTTTTCACGGGTGAAAACACCTGTCGTCACCATCATCGGTCGTCCAAACGTGGGGAAATCCACGCTTTTTAACGCCCTTATTGGGGAGAGGAAGTCAATCGTGTCTGATATCGCGGGGACGACGCGGGATAGCCTGATCGACAGGGTAGAACCGAAGGATGCAATTCCTTTTTGGCTCGTGGATACGGCGGGATTGACCAATGCCAAAGGAAAAGATCTCGAACAAGAAATCCAAACCCAGGTCGAAGTATCTCTCGAGAACGGGGATATGACCCTATTTTTGGTCGATGGAAAAAAAGACTTCACCGCGGATGATTTTGCGATCCTCGAGAAACTCCGGAAATCAAAAAAACCAGTAATTTTTGTCGCCAATAAGATTGATGATGGAGATGAAACGCGCACTTATGAATTGTCTCAGCACGGACTTGGGATGCCACTGGCCGTCTCGGCCAAAAATTATACCAATATTTGGGAATTGCAGGAAGCGATCGAAGAGGCACTGGGGAAATCAGGATTTTCTGCAGAGGTACCAGAGGCCATTTCTTCCGAAGAAGAGATTATTCGAGTGGCCTTCATCGGTCGTCCAAATGTGGGGAAGAGCTCACTTCTCAATGCTTTTCTCGGGCAAAAAAGATCGGTGGTCTCTAATATCCCCGGGACGACGCGAGATACGATTGATACCAAATATGAAGACGAAAGTGGACAAAAATACCTTTTCCTCGACACGGCGGGATTGCGAAAACCGGGGAAAATTGGAAGGAATCTAGAGTTCTGGGCTTCGGTGCGGACCGTGCGTTCTCTCGAAAAAGCCGACGTCTGCGTCCTGCTCATTGATGCACTGGACGGAGTAACCCATCAGGACCTCGCGATAGCGGGGAAGGCTGTAGAGGCTGGAAAAAGCGTGATCATTGGGGTGAATAAATTTGATCTAGTGCGAGCGCAATCTCGAGAAGAAGAAAACGAAGACGATCGGGAAGTCGATGAAGTGAAAATGTGGGGAGAAGATCTTGATAAAATTCGGAAGAATTATCTCAATTATCTCCATCACAAGATTGCTTTTTTGCCCTGGGCACCGGTGCTTTTTTTCTCAGCCAAGACGGGAAAAGGGATTCCCGAGATCCTCGAGTCAGTCAAAGGTTGTGCGGCCGAACGAAAAAAACGAGTGTCGACTTCTGCACTCAATGCTTGGATTCCGGAGATTTTTTATGGGCATATCACGCCATCGATCAAGACACGTCAGGGCAAGATCAAATATGCTTCGCAGGTCGATCAGTCACCGCCGAAATTCATCTTTCACGTCAATAATACCAAGGCTTTTCATTTCTCATATCGTCGGTATCTGGAGAACAAAATCCGGGAGAAATATGGGTTTTTTGGGACGCCAATACGGATTGAGATGCGAGATCAGATGGAGGAGTTTCGGGGAGGGAAGAAGAGAAGATAGAATCTTCAATTTTCAATTATCAATCTTCAATGTTGAATTTTGAACTCAAAAAATCAGAAGGAGCGGCTCGGGCGGGAATCCTAAAAACCCGTCGGGGAGAGGTGCAGACCCCTTTGTTTTTTTCTGTGGCAACGCAGGGGGTGATCAAGGGAGCGGTTTCTGTCGATGATCTCGTGAAGATGCAGGCGCCTTTTGTATTGGCCAATACGTACCATTTGCATTTACGGCCTGGATCTGAACTGGTTCGAGATTTCGGTGGATTGCATGAATTTATGAAATGGGATGGACCGATTATCACGGACTCGGGAGGGTTTCAGGTGTTTTCTATCAAGCGAAAAAAAATCACCGACGAGGGGGTGTTTTTTAATTCTCACATCGATGGGCAACGATTTTTCATCGATGCAGAAAAATCGATCGAGATCCAAAACAATCTCGGGGCCGATATCCTGATGGCGTTCGATGAATGTCCGCCAAATGTGCCAAAATTTCACAAGATCCGTCGGGCGGTTGAGCGGACGACTGATTGGGCGAAACGCAGTTTGGATAAACACAATTCCCTGTGGTCTATAGAGACGCATGGCAATGCGTCCCTACAACGACCACAGATCTTTGGGATTGTGCAGGGGGGATGTTTTCCAGAGCTTCGACAAAGATCGTTGGAGGAGATCACGGCATTTCCGTTTGATGGATTTGCTCTGGGGGGTTTAGCGGTCGGTGAAAGTACAGAAGAAATGTACAAAGTGCTGGATGAAATGTGTCCGCAAATGCCCGCCGAAAAACCTCGCTATTTGATGGGGGTGGGGATGCCGTCGAATCTTCTCGAAGCGATCAGTCGAGGGATTGATATGTTTGATTGTGTGATGCCGATGAGAAATGCTCGGCATGGGACGGTTTTCACCTGGGAGGGAGACATGAAGATCAAAAATGCGCGATTTCGGGATGACAAAAAAGTACTTGATGAAAATTGTACGTGTGAGACTTGTGCTGAAAAGAAATATTCGCGAGCTTATCTCCATCACCTCTTGCGAGCGGAAGAGATGGCGGGGGCGAGATTGCTCACAATTCATAATTTGCATTTTTATCATGAGCTGATGCGGCAGGCACGAGAAAAAATCCTCGATGGAAGCTTTGATAATTGGCAAAAGGAAATGGTGAAGAGGTGGAGTTAATCTAACTTCCCAATTTTTCTAGAGCAGTTCGAAGCGTTTCCATTGGGATTGGATCCGAAAAAGGACCTTCCAATTTTATAAAAACATATCAAAACTCAATCTTAAAGTTGTTCCAAATTATAAAGCCTTTGTTCTGAAGTAAACAAAAGTATCAAAAACTTTGTGTTGTTTAGAAAAAACTTGACATTTTTTGTAGAATAAGTAGTATTTTTTTGATGAAAAATTTAGAATCCAGAAGCGAAAGAGGTTGGGGCCAAAGTTTACTTAATTTTGGGATTGGACTTTGTTTAGTTGTTTTTGGAGCGGAGGTGCTTCTCAATGGATTGGCTTGTCCTCCAGAATTAGCTGTTTCTGATGCAGCTGCTGGTTTTAGCGCTTCCGTGGGAGGGGTTTTAGCGGCGTAAAAACCTTTACAAATTTGTTTTCTTCTTTATGTTTTAGGGGCTCTTTTTTAGTTATTCTTAAATCCCTTATCAGCGGTTATCGCCCGCGATCTCATTTTTTGGGAAGGGAGTACGAAGAAAGTCTGGTTTCTGGTATCTGGCCACTGGGAACTGGGTGATTAGACCGCACCGCTTTTGCGATTAGCTTTGAGCGTTATCAAAAAAATTAAGTAAAACGTGAGATGGTACCTCCCGACGAGTCGGGATCTCACACAGGAATATTTTTTATTTGTGTGTTATTTTATGCATAAAAAGTTTTTTCCTCTCATAAAAATTTCTGCTAAAAAAAGCTTTCAAAAATTACAAAAAGAAAGCCCTTTTTATTGTGCAGCTTTGGATGCGGAGGTTTTTATTACAAAATTGTTTTTCGAACATATTGCTTTTGCTAAAAAACGAAAATTGGAAGATTTGGTTGAACGTTTGATAATGATCCCTTTTATTGAGGAGGCTTTTGAAGAGGGAGAATTAATAAAAAAAACGGAGAAAAAAAATGAAACTTTCTTTAAATTATGTTTGGAGATAAAAAATCGAAAATTTAATATTATTGTTGTAAAAAACCAAAAGAGATGTTTCTTGCTTAGTTGTTTTTTAAGTACAAAAAAATGACCTGTCTGATGGAACAATCCATTATCACGCTCAAGGCGTCCAGGTCATTCTTGCCTCCATTATATATTCTTATTTCTTAAAAGTCAATGCCATGACAAAAAATCACTTCCCTCCCGTCGACTCCAAAAAATCTATCGCTCAAAATGAAGAAGAAATTCTGAAGTTTTGGAAAGATAACAAAATATTTGAAAAATCTATCGAGACCCGAAGTCCGAAACGAGAATACGTTTTTTATGATGGACCTCCGTTTGCTACTGGGATGCCGCACTATGGCCATTTACTCGCCTCTACGATCAAAGATGTGGTCCCTCGGTACTGGACGATGAAGGGCTACCGAGTGGAGCGACGGTTTGGTTGGGATTGTCACGGATTGCCAATTGAAAACATCGTAGAAAAAGAACTCGGATCCAAATCCAAAAAGGACATCGAAGAAAAGATCGGAATTGAAAAATTCAATGAAACCTGCCGCTCAAAAGTGATGATGTACGTAGACGAATGGGAAAAAGTAGTCGAACGTCTCGGGCGATGGGTGGATTTCAAAAATGACTACAAAACGATGGATTTGGATTTCATGGAGAGTGTGATGTGGCTTTTTGCGGAGCTTCACAAAAAGAAATTGATTTATGAGGGACAACGGATTTCTCTCTACTGTCCGCGTTGTTCTACGCCGCTTTCAAACTTCGAGATTGCGATGGATAATTCGTATAAGATCCGGCATGATCAGACGGCGACCGTGAAGTTTAGAAAAATAGCTCGTTTTTCAGATCTGGAAATGCGAGAAATTACGAACAAGGAAGAAAAGAAGGCTTGTCATAAAGTGCTATCAGATGAAATTTATGGAGAAGATTTTAATTCTGATTTTTTTGATGGGAAAGGTTCTGAAAATCAAAAAAGTTGGTCACATGTTTTTCTTGGTGGAGGGGAAATTATTGGTTGTGCACAAATTTGGGAGTTTGAACCTGGCAAATTTGCACTTTTAAACTTTGCATTTAAAAAAGCCTTTCAAAACCAAGGTTTTGGAACAAAGGCATTGGAGCTAATTGGTGATTTTATTATTAGTAAAGAGGGAACTGCGATTTATACGAATGCTGAATCAAAGGTTAAAACTGGTTTTTATGAAAAAAATGGTTTTAAAAATCAGGAGTGGTCTGATCCGTGGAGAAGTGAAAATTCTATTCCACTTGCCAAGGAAATTGGAAGTACATTTTTTCTTGCCTGGACAACGACCCCTTGGACCCTGCCATCAAATTTTGCTCTCTGCGTGAATCCGGAGTTAAATTATGTGAAAGTGAA
>CAYFMH010000077.1:0-7901 GCA_964344165.1 uncultured Candidatus Peribacteria bacterium
AAGGTTTCTCGATGTAGTCATCAGCTCCACAATTTAAGCCATCTACCAGATTATCTACTTGTCCGAGGGCAGTCAGCATGATGATAGGAGTAGTTTTTCCTTGTTTTCTAATATCAGCACAGACACAGAGACCGTTTTTTTTGGGAAGCATAATGTCCAGGATAATCAGATCAAAATTGTTCCCTTTCACTAACTGTAAAGCCTCTTCTCCATCCATAGCAGTATCCACAGAATATTTCTGTTCTTTTAATGCTTTTCCAAGCATTTTTACTACACCGGCTTCATCTTCAACAAGGAGAATTCTCATTTTTTCTTAGAATATATAGCTAATTTTACTTTTCACAAGCTGCAAAAACCATAGGAGATTTTACTTCAATATTTTTAATTTCTCTAATTTTTTCTGATTCAATATGGAGAGGGGCGGTTACATCAAATAAAATCATGTCTTGTGAAAAAAGTTTTTTGCATTCATCCTCCCCTTCTTTCACGGCTTCTATTATTTTTTTTTGATATTCTTCTGAAAAAAAGATTTGAGTTAGTACCGAAAAAAAATGTGATTCGTCATGAAAAATCAAGGCTTTCATTTGTTTTAGATTTAGAAATTAGATATTTTGACAATATATATTTAACATTAAAATTTGATTAAATTTTTAGACTTTTTTGTTTTTTAATTAATTTTATATTAAAATTCGTTAACATTTTTGGCTAACTAAAACAACAAGTTCTTTGTATCAGAAATCTATTTTTTACTTTTACCGATTCCTTTTTCGCTCTATTTCGGTGAGGAACTTCTTTCGTAATCTTATGTTTTCAGGCGTGACCTCGATGTATTCATCTTCTTTGATGTATTCGAGTGCGTTTTCTAATGTCACAGTGATTGGGGGAGTTAGGTTGATCGCATCATCGGCCCCTGATGATCGGACATTGGTGAGTTGTTTTCCTTTGATCGCATTGACGGCAAGATCAGTGCCTTGGTTGTGTTCACCGATGATCATCCCTTCGTAGATTTCTGTGGCTGGGCCGATAAAGATCGGACCACGCTCTTGGAGTTTCCACAGGGAGTAGCCGGTGGCGGTGCCGGTCTCTCCAGAGATGAGAGAGCCGACCTGTCGTTTCTCGATAGGGCCGCTGTGTGGTTCCATTCGGGCAAATGAGCTGTACATGGTTCCTTCTCCTTTTGTCAGGATGGTGAAATTTGATCGGATCCCGAGAAGGCCTCGCATGGGAATATCAAATTCTAGCTGCGTGAGGCTGTTTTCTGTTTTCATGTTCGTCATTTGGCCCTTTCGGCTGGTCATGAGTTCAATGATTTTTCCGCCGATTTCTTCTGGGACGTTGATCACGACGCTCTCGATTGGTTCGTGCATTACGCCTTCGATCTCCTGAAAAACTACCTCTGGTTGTGATATCTGTAATTCAAATCCTTCTCGACGCATGGATTCGATGAGGACGGCTAGGTGCATTTCTCCTCGTCCCATGACCTTGATACTGTCTCCGTTTCCGGATTCAAAATCTATGTGGAGTCCTACGTTAGTTTCGAGTTCTTTTTCAAGGCGGTCACGGATCTGTCGACTGGTGACAAATTTTCCTTCTCGTCCGGCGAAAGGGGAGTCATTGACCATGAAATAGGTGGCGAGAGAGGGGGGATCTACTTTTATCGCGGGGAGTGGTTCTATCTCGGCACTACTGGCAATCGTTTCTCCTACAAAAATATCACTCAGCCCCGCTACAGCCACGATGTCTCCGGCACTGACGGTGTCGACGGGGACTTGTTTCATTCCTTGAAACGTAAATAGTTTTGATATTTTTCCTGATCTTTTGCGCCCATCTGGAGCAATGATACCTACAGATTGATTTGTTTTGAGCGTGCCTTCGTGCACTCGTCCGATGGCGATTCGTCCCAAGAAGTTATCGTAGGCGAGAGTGGCTGGTTGCATTCTGAATTCGGTCTCGGTGTTTTGGTCTGCTTCTGGGACGTGCTCGAGGATGAAGTCTAGCAGGGGCGTGATATCTTTTTTTTCATCATTTAGTTCTAGGATGGCGATGCCATCTCGAGCGATGGAATACATGTATGGGAAATCAAGTTGCACATCGTTGGCTCCCAATTTCACAAAAAGATCAAACACTTGATCGATGACCCATTCTGGTCGGGCGGCTGGTTTATCAATTTTATTTACCACGACGAGGACTTTTTTGCCTTGTTCGAGTGATTTTTTGAGAACAAATTTGGTTTGTGGCATGGGGCCTTCGTAGGCATCTACGACGAGGATGGTGGCTTCTACGGTTTGGAGGACTCGCTCTACTTCACTCCCGAAGTCGGCATGGCCGGGGGTGTCCACGATATTAATTTTTGTATCGTTGTATTGGATGGCGGCATTTTTGGCATAAATCGTAATGCCTCGTTCTTTTTCTTGGTCATCACTATGACGCAGGTATCGACTTCTTCATGGGCGGCAAAGGCTCCACCGGCTTTTAGTAGGGCATCTACGAGCGTCGTTTTTCCGTGATCAACGTGAGCAATGATGGCGATGTTTCGGATTTGCATTTTTAGTGATAAAGTAAATCTCCGCTTTTGTAGCGGGATATAGGGAGAAGTCAAAGAATAATAAATTTCGTTCTTTTGCTTTTTTTAATTTTTACTACACTGAGGATTAATGAAAAAACTATTTTTATTGATTCCGTTATTTTTTGCTTTGACTGCCTGTAGTTTTATTTCCAAGCCACAGGAAGAGGAAGCTCCATCAGTAGGAGAAGAAAAGGGACCTGGTCCCTATAACTCTATCGAAATCGAAAAAACGGGCATCAAAAGCGTGGATAATCATGTACAGTTTATCCTCGAAGAAGCCGAAAAAGAAGTCGAAGACGCCGCCAAAGAACTAGAAAAATTAGAAAGTGTGGCTCGAGTCGGACTGCATGTGCGAAGTGAGTTGTTTAGCCACTCTGAAAATATCAAAAGTTACAAATTAATTCTCAGTAAAAACACGGGTGGTGCGCACTCAAACACTTTTTTTCACACCTGGACGTATGATGCATCGACGGGTGAGATTTTTAAATTTCAGGATCTTTTTCAGACCGAGCACAATCCGCTCTGGAAGATTTATCCGATTGTAAAAGCCCAACTTTTGGCGATTGAAATTTCTGATGAAGCATGGATCGAGCGGGGGAGTGGAGATGTGAACTTTGAGAATTATCGAAACTTTGTGATCGATGGGACCGATTTAGTTTTACTCTTTGAACCGTACCAAGTAGCCGCGTATGCCGCGGGTCCACAAGAGATTCGAATTCCGCTGGATGAGATTAATGTGATTTTGAGACCGCCATTTCTTAAGCTCAATGGTGAAAAAGTAGCAAAACCTCAAAAAGATCTGAGTACTGATTGTACTGAGACTGGTGGGGCATGGGTTGCAGAACACAATGAGTGTGAATATGTCAGCCAAGAATGGTGTGAGCAGCAGGGAGGGCGATACAGCGAATGTGAATCTGCTTGTCGGCATAATCCAGCTGCAGAGATCTGTACGATGCAGTGTGTGGTGGTGTGTGAGCTTTAGGCAAATGCTGAATTTTGAATGCGGAATGCAGAATAAAAAAAGGTTTTTTTTAGAAATTTTTACAGGTTTTACACGGAGCAGGTAGAAAGATCGGAACAGCGATAGTTATAAGCCAATAACGAAAAAAAGAAGAAGTTTTTTCCATAAAAATTTTGGTTTTTGTGTCTTATCCTCTACAATAAAAGATATAATATTTTTGACTTTGTCTATTAATTTTGTTAAAATATGTGATTAATATTTTTTTAAAAAAACAAAAAAATGAAAGAAAAAATTCTTGATTTCGCTACAGATTTCTTTTTGCCACTCCTGCTCACCATGGTAGTGCTCACCGCGGGAGCGATCGGGATATCAAGTTATCTTACTGATACTTCTCTATTAAAAGCGGATCTTACTCCTGAAACAGGACGAAAAATCGTGGTTTTTAAACCAGGCGTAGGAGATGTTCAAAAAGAAAATCTGGTCAAAAAAGCTAAAGGGAAAAAATTAAAACATTTGAAACTTATCAATGCGACCGCAATTGATATTACTTCAAAAAAAGACACAGAGGTACTTTTGGCTTCCGATGAAGTTTTGAGAATCGATGAAGATATTTTGGTGTATTTGGATAGTAAAAAGAAAGGCAATAAAAATAATCCCAAATTACAGGAAACTCCCTGGGGGGTTACACGTGTGGGAGCGATCGAAGCTCGTGAATATGTAAATGGACCTCGTCCCAAAATAGCGATTATCGATACGGGAATCGATCTCGATCATCCGGATTTATCAGCCAATATAAAAGGAGCGTTTAATACCATTGATCCAAGTGTTTCAGCCGATGATGATCATGGGCATGGATCTCATGTAGCTGGGACTATTGGAGCTATTGATAATAAGTTTGGCGTGGTAGGCGTTGGGCCAAAAATTAAGTTGTATGCCGCCAAAGCAATCAGAAGTAATGGTTCAGGATACCTTTCTGATATTATTGAGGGAATTGATTGGGCGATTGAAAACGAGGTGGATGTGATCAATATGAGTTTGAGCACGCCGGCCAATATTCCAGCTTTTTATGAAGCGGTTAAAAAAGCTTATGAAGCAGGAGTCGTGGTAGTCGGATCGGCTGGTAATTCACGGAGAAATGTTTTTTATCCGGCGGCTTACCCAGAGGTGATAGCGGTGTCTGCTACT
This sequence comes from uncultured Candidatus Peribacteria bacterium, assembly GCA_964344165.1. Classification (GTDB taxonomy): domain Bacteria; phylum Patescibacteriota; class Gracilibacteria; order UBA4473; family UBA4473; genus CAYFMH01. The sequence continues at coordinate 4,713 of CAYFMH010000077.1, forward strand.
GATCCAAATGATGGATTTGCTTGGTTTTCAAATCGAGGGCCTCAGATCAGTGTTTCGGCTCCAGGAGTTTATGTTTATTCGACTGATAAAGATGGAGGATATATTTCTAGGAATGGAACTTCTATGGCGGTCCCCCATGTGGCGGCTGCAGCCGCATTGATAAAAACAACTTTTGTTGGCCTCTACGACCAAAATGGAAACGGCAAATGGGATCCGGCAGAAGTGCAGCTAAAATTAGAAGAAACTGCTGAAGATTTGGGACAACCAGGGAAGGATCCTTACTTTGGGGCAGGACTTCTCGATGTGGCAGCAGCTTTGCAATAAATAATCACAAATTATTTAAACCTTTAATTAAAGGAAATTTCCATCATTGATAATTGATCATTGAAGGTTGATAATTGTTTTCTATTATTGTCCCGAAAAATACCACATAATCCCAAAAATCTGTCGCTGCGTCTCGGCGACTGGTTTTGATTCAATCAGAATCGCAAAGGGGTAGGGCGCAAAAGAAACGATCAACATCGAATTATCAAAAATCTTAATTTCATTTTCTACTTGAAAATATTTGGAGTTCAGTAGTCTGATCTCTCGGTAAGTTTTTAAATCTTTTTTTAGCACTCTTTGGCCAAAAGCATCGTCAGGAGCGAGTCCTCGGAGAAATATCTTTTTTTTCCTCCTTTTGTCGATGTACTCCTTTTCGTATTCCGGCCAAAAGTCTCGAATCCTCTGGGAGTTGGAGTAATTTAGGATTTCTGTTTTTGCCTTGAGCGTCTCGGCATAGGCTTTTTTGATGCCTTCCATGCCTTCAAAAAACTGTACCGTCGGGTGAAATTCATGAGCCTGCATGAGGTTTTTGAGATCTGGGAGTACAGATTCGAGGGTTTTTACTTTTTGTTTGGCTTCGACCAGTACTTCTTCTGGATTTACAGCGATAAATTTTTGTACCCCTTTTTGGGGGGCTAGTTTTACAATCCCCTTTTGGAGCAGGTTTTCGAGGATCCCGTAGGTAGTGACTCGATTGAGTCCGGCATTTTTGGCGATTTCTGAGACGGGAGCACTGCCGGTCTTGAGATTTGAGAGGTAAATCTGGGCTTCTTTGGCCGATAATCCGATCCCAGAAATACATTCTTTTAAAATATTTTCATTCATGCGCAAGGTGTAATTTTAAGAAACAAAATTTTTACAATTTGTAAAAAAGTAAACAACCAAGCGGATTATAGTGTTGTAGAAAATTTCGACAATATTTTTTTTGTGAAAAATAGGGATTGAAATGCATTTTTTTGCTCGGTAAAATATGTTTAGTTGGCTTATTTAAGGGAAAAAATGAGAAAGTAAAAAAGATGTTGACTTTTTATTAAAAATAAGTATAAATATTTTGTTTTTTATTTCCTAAACTTTATGAAAAATGGGATTAGATTCTATCGGAGGCTTAACAACAGAAGTTGAAGTGAGAGCATTTTTAGCTGATTATTTTTTTGGGAAAGTTAAGGTTAATGTTGATGAAGAGGATGTAGACTTTTTAACAGTTAGCCCACAGAGGACTTTAAAAGAATTAGGTCTTGACGATTTAGATGAGTCAGAACTGTCGATTTTATTAGATGAATTTGGAGTTGAAATAGAGTCTCTGCCCCTCTCCATGACTCTTGGAAAATTCATCGAGGGGGTTATCCATGGGACAATTGATTCAGAAGTATCCTCAGGGAAATCTTTAGAACGAACAGAAAAAAATGTAAGAAATGTTTTAGATTCAGATTTTGGAGACATAATTAATTTTAATGGACTAAGTGATTCTAGGAGGTTTCAAGAGGTGGGTATAACTGAGTTAGATATAAGGGCTATGTTAGAAGTGTTAAAAGAAGAATTTGATATAACTCCATTTTCAAGAAGTCTTAGGAAGGATGTAACTGTGAGAGAATTTATTGATGGAATAGTTCAAGGAGGAAAAAGATTTCAAAATCTTGCCGAAATTCCGGGAATGGGAGAAAGAGTTATTGATATGACAATTCAATCAACGGGGAGTAAGATAAAAGCTGTATTAGTAGCAAGTCTTAGGTTCTCTTTTGGAAAAGAACCAGAGGTTTCAACAGCAACAACTTTAAATTAGTTTTTCAAAAATTTTAAAAATCGCTATCCTTTCCTTATGAGAAAAGGGGTGGTTTTGTTTTCCTTATTTTTGACGGCCTGTAGCTGGAGTCCAGTGCTACCAGATCGGGAGGCTGATTTATCAAACTTTGTTCCTCGTGAGGAGGTGGAGCAAGAAGAAAACTTAGAAAAAACTGAAGAATTAGACTTCGTTGCTCAGAATTTCCCAAATAATTGTGATTGGCAGCCGTATGTGCGGGCCGTGGATGGAGATACGATCATAGTGGGGGACAATATCAAAGTTCGATTTGTCGGGATTGATACGCCAGAGATCAAGCATCCCAGTAAACCGATCCAGCCCTGGGGGCCGGAAGCTTCGGCAAAGACAAAAAAATTATTAAAAGGTTCAACTTGGGTTTGCTTGCTCAATGACGAGATCAGTGGGGAATATGATAAATATGCTCGGAGACTGGCCTATCCGCTTACGGAGCAAGGAGTAGATATCTCGGTCGAGCTTCTAAAAGAAGGACTGGCGAGGGGATATTATTATTTCGGGTTTGAACGAGAAGCAGAATTTCGCGCCTACGAAAAAGAAGCGAAGGAAGCAGGGATTGGGGTATGGGAAAAGTAAGAATGCAGAATTATGAACTAAGAATCAGGTAAATTATTTGATTACAGTTCCTTGATGAAAAATCATTTGCCAGTTTTTCTCACGTTTTTGCCAGATTGAACAACGTAAGGTATAAATTGTTTCATTAGTTTTAAGAAACTCTATGGATGCTTTATAGGTCAAAAGAATGGTATTTTTAGTAATTTCTCTGGCTTCAAATTCTGAAGCTGTATATCGTTCAAATTCTTCTTCTTTTGAATTAGGCAATATTTCTACAAAATCCTGCTTGGTATATTTTTTCCCGAACATACCAAATTCAATAAAATCGTCAGCAAGTAATTCTCTAATTCTTTGCGCGCTTCTACGTACTTCTGGTTGAAGCAATGAAATTTCTAGTTCCTGAACTTTCTGTATTTCGTCATTCATAACTTTTTGTATTTAATGGTGGGAAAAGCAGTAATAGATACTATGCTTTTCACTTTAGTGCCAAATTCAGA
>CAYFMH010000078.1:0-7900 GCA_964344165.1 uncultured Candidatus Peribacteria bacterium
CCGTGTTATCCTTTCTTATCAGTTCTTTTCTGCTTTTTAATTTCGATATTCGGGTCCTGAAAATCATTTCAGATAATTCAGCTCTTTTACATGTCGGCACTATTCAAGCAATTTCCTTGAACCAATTGCCTTTATTTTTTCCGGATAAATTAATCATCCAATGGAGAATGAAGAATTTGTTCAATCCGAATAACGAGGATCGAGTCTTTGGCTTGATCCTCCAGGAGTCTCCGCGGCTTCCTGTTTCATTTTTTAATTCTAAGAAGTGAAATATGGGGTCGCAAGATTCCTTTATCTTTTCAACTTATGAGAGGAGGCGATTATGAATCGCGATCCAGAAGAAGTGAATCCAGTGGCTGCGTTGTCTTTTATTGGACTTTTCCATTGGTGGATGCTCGTTGTAGTTTTCTTGCGGGGAGATCCGGCTTGGGATAGATTCCAGCCTTGGGTTGAGGCTATTTTTTGGATGGATCTGATGATTGGAGTGATGACTTTTTGGTACTACTTCTTGTATAAGCTCTATACCTTTCTGATGGCTTTGGTCTGTTTGGTAGAGTTTGTCTGGTACGTAGCAAAAAGAGCTCTTCAAGAGATCCGTCGTTGAATCAGATTCGGAGAATGCGACCGCTTGGCAACAGAAGTGTCGCTCCTTTTTTTTGAGACTAGTAAAATCACATCTGTAGAGGAGAAGTAAAATGATCAAGGTTATCGGACTGAGAAAAGAGTTTTTTATTATCGTTAGGGATGAGGATGAAAAAGTCCCTCATATCTTTCCAGAGTATACAGTGCTCCTTGAGAATTATGGAGTACTTTATGAGCTTCATTTGTGGATGTCTATTGGTATGTGTTATTCTGGTTATACTACGGCTAGTTGGGGGAATTATTCTCTTCGGCGTACAGACGAATGTGGCCCTCTCACTCATGCTCCCAAAAAGAAGATTGAGATCGAAATAGATATCTGTGGCCTTTGGGAACATTCTGTCGATGATTTTGATTGTGGAGTTTTTGGCTGGAGTACTGAAGGAGGGGATTATTATTATCCTGAAGGATGGGCCAGTGTGGATGAAACACTTTTTAAGGAAACCGGGCGTGGGTACCCAAAGCCTGTTGTATGGATTTTCCATGGTTCTAGCAATTTGGGCAAAAGTACGTTGGCCCGTCTTGCTAATGGTCTGGAAGTCTATGAGACGGACCGATCTAAAAAATTGAAAGACAATCTTGTCTACGCTCAAATTATCGTGATTGGCCGGAAATATCCGCACACAGTTGATGACATCAAGGCCGTATTTAATAAGCATGGGCTTGATGTTGAACTTATCCCTGTCATGTTTGGTCAACTTTAGATCCTGAAAGGGGAAACGCCATGACCAAAGTTATCCGAATCACTCGTCACGCAACCGATGATGATCGTCAGAATTTCCTTCAGGAGGTCTACGGTGACAATGTCGAAATTGTCACCCAGGATATCCAGTATGGTGATGACCCCGTGCAGGCGGTCAGAGATCTTGTCTCCCAGGTTGGAGGAGAGGTGATGGCGGTTGAAGCCATTGCCCCGTTCCCGGTCCTGATGAAGTTGGTTGATGCTCAGCGAAAGTTGAGAGTTGATCTTATCCGAGCACAGTTCGATCGAGATGAATCTGGTCGAGCTATTGTGATTGGACAGGACGATCAGGGGAGGGATATCCTTCAGTTTTCTCATTATGAAAAGATAAAAAGAATCGTCTTTGAGACCGAGCCTCTGAAGTAGAGGTGTGGTTGTTGCAGTTCATCTAGAATCTGCAGAGCCCTCGACTCGGGAGCGTTTGGTCTTTTGGCCGACGTTCCCTCCTACTTTTTTCAGGAAAAGTCTGCTCATCAGATATTGGTGGGCAGTCTGATTCTTGATTTTATCAGATCAGAAGAATGGTGCCGGTGTGTATAAAGCAAAAAACAAAAATCAAAACCGTTCTTATTCTTTTGAGAACTTATTTTTTAAATCTTTATGAAAAATGAATGCACACAAAAAAAAGCCAGAATCGGTTACTGTTTCCAGGGACGAGCTTTTGCAGGTTTTAGAAACCAAAAAAGTCGACCTTCAAGTCTATTACGAAAAAAGATTTAAGGCTGGAAGTAGACATCGGGATCTTTTTTTAGACGTTGTAGAAAAACTAGCGGACAAAGTATCATCTGTCATAAATAAGAGGTTTGATTCTGGTATTAATACTACAGAAAAATTGGGGGAACTTTGCAAGAGCCTAGATACTTGTTTTCAGGAAGCTCATGCCACTGTAATCCAGAGTGGGTGCAGAGGACGGCTCATTAAAAACGCTTCTGCTCTTCTCAAAAAAGCTCGTTCTGAGGCTCGAGAATTTTTAGCAGAAAAAATAGCTCTAAATGGTTTGGGAAATTCTCTGGTTTCAGAGCCAGAAATGACCACTGATTTTCAGAAAGTCGCATTTGAATTATTAGAAAAAAAAGCAGCACAGAGAAATCCCAAAACAGAATTGGAGGTATTATGGATTGAAGCTGAAGATATAAGAGAAAGAATTGAAAAGGGTTCTGAAGCGATCATGCTTCCAGAATTTACACCAGAAGATCAAAAAGCTTTTCAAGATCAGCTCCAAATGGCTCGAGACTCGATCGTTGGTCTTGCAGAGAAGAAAGATGCTGTTGACTATCAAGCAAAAATTGAAGATCTCAACCAACAATTAGAAGTACTCAAAAAAGAGATAGCCGAAGCAGATGTTTATTTTGAAGAGATTTTGCCGCAGGTCTTCGGAGAGGACCTTCTAGAAAGATGTGGATATGGAGAATTAATAAAAAAGGATCCTGAAATAGCAGAACTTGTACTGCAGGCAGAAGAAGGATTGCAAATTGCAAGAGATTGTGCGGCAAAAAGTCCCAAAGAAATTTCTCCGGAGATTTTAACCGCGATGCGAGAGACATTGGACTCTTTTTCTCAAGTTTTGGGCATGGTCGAACCAGCAATAGAAAATAATACACGAGAAAAAGTACCAGCGAACCAAAAACCGCAACAAGGTCATGAAGAAGAAGTTGTAAAAGCGGAAACGGTCGAGTCTGTCGATGAGGATCAAGTTGTAAAATTTTTTCCTGAAGTGGATACCGAAGGAGAGGAAGTGGTTGAAGAAGAGGTCGATGCAGAAAGCTTTGAGGTTAATTTTGAAGGAGAGCCGATTCTGCTGACTCGATTACAGGCCGAAGCACTCTACGTTTTGACCAATTTTCGACAAAATGGAACTCCTTATCACGGAAGGGGGGCGAGTACGGTTTTGGCTCTGACAAAAAAGTTGTTTTACCCAAATTTTATAGGTCGAAGAGGGGACCTCAAAAAAGATGATTTTGAAAAAGAATTGGAAGAAATATCTGAAACCAACAAAAGAACGAAGGCTCCTACCTGGGCCCAAAAGGAAAACTCTAGCCAAGCTCTTATCCGATGGACGGCAGCCGTAGAAGGAACCAAAAATCGTAGAGAAAAAATATTTGCTCCAACCAAAAGGGGAAGGACGTTTTCAAAACTTCTTGAGTCTAATTATCCGGATCACTTTCAAGGGAAAGAAAGATTTCCGGAATTGGAAGCAGTATTGGAGCTTCCTAAATATAGATAATTTATTTTTTAACCATTTTAAAAATGACAACTACAACTATGGCACTAGCTCTGGAAAAAGCAGGGCTCACTCCTCCAAATGTTTCAACAGATGCCACTGAAACAAATCAAATGGTGGACGAATCTTTTTCAGAATCAACACTGGAATCTCCCATAAAAAAAACGGCTTTGGAGGCTCGTGGAGCAGTGGAAAATGCTTTAAAATCCGCTGAAGTTAACCAAAAAGCGGCCAAACAGGCTGATGAAATCAAAAAGAAGAAAAAAGCAGAAACAGAAAAGGAAATAGTGGTCGCTTTTCATCAAAAAAAAGAAGCAAAGCAAGAGCAGGTCCAAAAAATGCAAGCAGCCAAAAAAGCGGCTGAAGCAAAAAAACAGGAAGCGGTAAATAAAATTCCTGTGTATGAAGAACTTTTAAAAAATATTGCAGAACTAGAATCCATGGAACAATTCTTGGATGAAACTGGAGCAGTCTTATTAGCGGATTTTCGTCAACAAAAAGTAGCATTGGAAACAGATGAATACTTCCAAGTGGCACTAGATCAGTATCGACAAAAAAAACACACCCAAGAGGTAGAACGTCAAAAAAAGAGAAGAGAGAAGCAAGTACAAGACGAAAAAAATCAAAAAATATCGAGAGGTGTTTTTGATTGGCTTGGAAAAGGAGGGTCAAACACGATTGGAGTTGTTATTCGGTGGGCTGGACCAAATATTGCTACAGGGGCTATTCGTGGAGTGAATGGGACCAATAAAAAAGGAGAACCTATTTTTACCATCACAGCTATCCGTGGAGATGTCCCAGAAAACTTAAAAGTAGGAAAGAGTTGGGTAGCTGATGAAAAATTTCTGCCAAAGGTACTACAAAAAAAAGTACTAGGAAAAAATCCTGATAAAAAATAGGTGAAATATTTATTATTTTTTAACTTTTAAAAACCATGAAAAAATTGAATTTACCGGCAACGGCACTGGCCTTGGGACTCGCGACCGCTCCCTTGGCAGAAGCACAAGGAGGTCCTATCCTCGATGCGGCACATGCTCAGTATCCTGAGCAACCAGAACGGGTGATCACAACAGTGGTAGAGCGAGTAAATGCTATAGTGGGTCCCAAGGCAACAAAAGAAGAAATTGCTGCAGGGTATGCAGAGTTAGAAGTGGCGAGGAATTTTTATGAATTTCCTAAACCAGCAGAGGAATTAGGGACTTTTTTGAAAACTATTGAAGAACTTCAAGTACAACTCAAAAATCAGGCTGTGCCAAACAAAACTGAGGTTTTGGATGAAGCTATGTTTGTCATGGAAGCTATGGTTGCCTTTGGAGACGAATTTAAGAGGTATATGGAAGAAGCTCAAGATACTCCAGAAAATAAACAAGTACGCTTTAAAAAATTAGCTGCTATTCGTGCTTTTGCAGAGTACATGGAAGAAAACATGGTTGTCTTAGTTGCTTACGCAAAAGTAAAAAACGAAGATCCTACTTATTTTTTGAATTTTTTAGAGAAATTGAAGGAAATGTACACAAATTTGGTAGTTCAAGAAATTGGAAGAGAAGTAAATAAATTTAATGAAGATGTAATGAGACTTCTTCGATAGAGTTTTTAATTTTTAATTTTTATTTTTTAAAATCATGAAAACCTTGAAAAAATTATCAGCTACGACATTTAAAACAAAAACGAATGGAGAATTTGTGTTTCAAAATTATTTAGAATTTGGAGCTATATCTGGAGAAATTACAGAAGAAAATACTGAGGATTCAGGCACGAGCGAAAATGAGGCACAGAATGTATCAGAAAAAGTGATTAAAGCTCTCCACAGAGATTTTGTACAAACAAATTCTGAAGCAAATCATCAAATAGAGAAGGATGAAATTGAAATAAGAAAAGTAGAAAAAGTTTTCTTTGAAAAAAGAGAGGAAATGGTACTTCCATCTTATTCGAAACAAGATCCAGGAATGATTCGAGGCCTTAGAAATGAAGGTTGGAAAATTTATTCTCCTGGAAATGGGTGGGTGTATGCTTCACTTCCTTCTAGAGTTGTACTGCGTTTTTTAGGAGAAAAAACGCAAATTGATGTTGCTCCTTTTTTTCGTGAAAACTCTTGGGAGAAACTAACCGAAAAACGAATCAAAGCAATAATAGAAACTGCCCCTGAAGAGGTTTTTATTGAAGGAGATACTGTTTCTAAAACTTGTTTAGAAAGTTGGTTTGAGAGAGCCAAAAAATTTCATAAATCAATGAAATCTCTCCATAAAAGAAAAGATGCGAATAAAAATTTAAATTTTAGAAGTCAAAATAGAACACCATATCAAGCAGCTTCTGATATAGCTGTTCGTAAAAAAGTAAGCAAAAGTAATCTATCTGGGGGGGGGATTCAAGATGAAAAAGTTAAGCAAGAAGCACCAAATGAAATACAGAAAAAATCAGCAGAAATCCTTGCCTGGGCTAATAAGGATGACAATTTAGGAAGTGTTGGGATTATTGTTAGTTGGGCAGAAGAAGGAATTGCTACTGCTGCTATACGCGGCATAAAAAAGAAAAATAAAAAGGGGGAATCGATTTTTACTATTACAGCTATTGAAGGGAATGTCCCTGATAAATTCCAGGTCGGAAGAAGTTGGTTAGCAAGGGAGTATTCTTTGCCAAGAATTTTACAAAAGAAAGTTTTGGATAGTGAAGAGTAATAAAAAACAAAAATTATTTATTCTTAATTTTTAACTTATTTAAACCATGAAAAATTTAACACAAAAATCGCCTGAGGTATCAGGTAATGTAGAACCTCTTTCGGTATTTTGGTCTCGTTATCCGGCGGATGGGGAGAATATGCAGCTAATGCAATCTTTGATTCCAGAAAACTGTTCGTCACAGGTAGAATTAGTTCTCAAAAACATTGTAAAAGGCCTAAAAGTCCCAGATAATGATAACGATAAATGGGGCTTGAAAATCATAGATTGTTCTGTTGTTTTGTTTAAATCCCAAACAGATAATTTGGAGCAATATGAGATAGGCCATTTACCAGACAAAGTTGTTCGGGGGCATCAAACGGGACTTTCTCTGGATGAAGCAAGTCAATTTCATCCTTTGGGGTTTTATTTCTTTTCAGAAGCGATGGGCGTTTTTGAGAGAAAAAAACAGGAGTTGATGGCACAAACACTTGGGAGAGTTGAACAGACGCTAGATGACAGAATTCCTACCTGGGAAGATTTTATGCTTGAAATTGGAGAACTTCTAAGTCAATTGCCAGATTCTAGAGTGGACGGATTGGATGGTGGAGTTAGAGAAAAATTACTGTACCACTTGGGGGAGGGGGCCGATGACATAATTGTTTCAGAACTTTTGGATCACCAAAAAGCCTGGTTTCTCCTGGATTATTGGGATCGGTTTGAGGGATTAGATGATGATCTAGTATTCCAATTGCTTTTGGATGGATATGAAGCCGATGTGATGCGAAATATTAATCGGTTTGATGGATCGATGCAGCTGAGGATTGTCCGATGGTTTCTTATCAATGATCAGGAGGATTTGGTGATCAAAAATTTAAAGAGATTTAAAAATATTCCTCAAGAAGAAATATTGAAGATGTTTTTGGAGCATGGTTTTTCATATGATGTTTTACAAAAAATAAACTTTTTTCGTCAGATTTCTCCAGAAAGAGTAAAGGATCTTTTTGAAGAATGTCTTGATTATGCTTTTGAAGATTCCTCCTATTCTTTATCAAAAAGTCGTCCTCGTGGGACTAGATTTGCTTTAGTTTTGTTAGCTTCTTTGGATGTCAAAGAAGGGGAGAGTTATTACGAAAAGTTGAATAAAATTGCAGAAAACCTTGATTGTTTCCAAGGGGGAGACAAGTTTGAACTGGCAAAAGCACTGATTGATAACCACATAGGTGGAGCAACTATTGTGTTGGATAATTTACACCAATTTCCGAGGAAAATTCATGCGAGGATTTTTCGATATCTCTGGGCGATGGAGCCGGAGGGAGACAGTGATGTTTTGATGAGTGCTGTGTTACGAAGGCGATTTTATGATCCTAGCACTCGATCGGCGGAGTTGCTCGTTGACAGATTTCCAGAAGTGGTAGTGCAGTGTTATGAGTGTTTCCAAAAATCTTCTTATAAAAAGATCACTCGATTGCTTCGAAAAAAAGCTTCTGAACAAGTTTATCAGGACTGGAAAGCACTTTTTTCGGATGAGTATTTTTTAACTATTTCGTAAGGAGAATAAATCTTATTTTTTAACCATTTTTTACACCATGAAAAACCCAGAAAAACCAGATTTTTTGTCCCAGATTCTGGGGCAAACAGACA
>CAYFMH010000079.1:0-7868 GCA_964344165.1 uncultured Candidatus Peribacteria bacterium
TTTCTCTGAAATCGCTTATTTATGCACTTAAATCGGATAGGTGTGAAAAATTACAATTATCATAGTTGACAAAAAAAGCAAAATGCATTATTTGGGACATTTTTCACATGGAAATGCTCAACACCTTAAAAATACCATTAAAAACGCTGGTTTTAATAGAAAAAATGTGGAAGTATACGTTCTCCCCGGAGCAATGACCAGTTTCGCTGTTTTTGGTGCTCTGTTAGATTTTCCAGAGAAATCAATTAAAGAAATAAATGTCGGAAATGGTTTAAAAGGGGTTGCTAGTTATAATGGGCAAGTTTTTATTGCTCCTGAAAAATTGGATGGATGGAAAGAGTCTGGTATCGTCTATTAAAAAAAATCCTAAAAATACTGATCATAAATCTCCGGATACTTCGCCTTGATCCGAGCTTTTACCAGATCATAGCTATCATCCACCGCATCGACCTTCGGCAGAAGTGTTGCCGCAAACCGCTCCTCCTTTTCCCGTTTCGCTTGCTCCAGCTTTTCCAACGATTCTTTAAACTTAGCCGCCTTCTTTTTCAACGCATTAATAGAAGCCGCACTCAGAATTCCATGAATTTTTTGAGAGTGAACTTTTCCCCGGACAACAGGGGATGCCTGAAACTGAAATACTTACTGGGGAAGATTAATTTTAGGCCTTTTTATACTTAAATTCATAGCTTGTTTCGGTCCTACATTATTTCCTTGACACCCACAACCTTTTTCATACAATCGGTCGGCTTTTTACTGAAAAATGCTTGAACCAAAACGTACCAAACACCGAAAAATACATCGATTGAGATCTCAAAACAAGGGGATCGCTACTCGAGGAACAACTATCGCTTATGGTGATATTGCTATGAAAGCAGTGACGGCAGGAGAAATTTCTGCCCGACAAATTGAGGCCGCTCGTCGAGCTATCTCTCGTGCGATCAAACGAGGAGGGAAAGTATGGATTCGAGTTTTCCCTGACAAAGTGATCACTGCAAAAGGAGCAGAAGTACCAATGGGATCAGGAAAAGGGGCTCCAGATCGATGGGTTGCTCAGGTAAAACCAGGAAAAATTATTTTTGAAATGTCTGGAGCAGAAATGCCACTCATGCGAAAAGCCCTCAAGCTTGCCAGCTACAAGCTCTGTGTAAAATGTAAAATCGTTTCTCACGAGATCTAGGAATTTTAGATTGCAGATTTCAGAATGTAGATTTTAAATTAAAAAAAGTTTAGAAATTAAAAATTAAGATTTATTTAAAAATTTGAGCTTAAAAATTAAAAATTTTCTCTCAATGAAAGTACAAGAACTCCGGCAACTCACGCCAAAAAAACTCTGGGAACTACTCAAAAAAACCAGAAGAGAGTTGGCCGTAACCAAATTTCAGTCAAAAACAGGGCGAGAAAAAAACAGCTCAAACATCAAGAAACAAAAGAAAACTATTTCTCGAGTTTTAACTATCTTAAAAGAAAAAACACTTCTTAACTCCACTGAAAAATGATTACCAAAAAGGGAACTGTCACAAAAATCTCCGGAGCTAAAACTATCAAAGTAGAGGTAAACGAATACCGAGCACACCCGAAATACAAAAAAAGGTTTCGAGTGACCAAAAACTTCCTCGCTCATGATGAAAAAGAAACCGCAAAAGTCGGAGATGAGGTGGTAATCGAACAACACAGACCTATTTCTAAGAAAAAGTGTTGGATTTTAACGAGCAAGACAAAATGATCCAAATGCAATCACGGCTACGAGTAGCAGATAATACTGGAGCAAAAATCGTTCAGTGTGTCAAAGTTTTGGGTGGATCAAAACGTCGATATGCCGGGATCGGAGATGTGATTGTCGTAAGTGTCAAAACCGCCGCTCCAAAAGGGGTGGTAAAAAAGAAATCTGTAGAAAGAGCCGTCATCGTTCGACAAAGAAATACAATCTCTCGACCGGATGGATCTGGCCTACGGTTTGATGAAAACGCGGTCGTGATCATAAATGCAGAAAACCAACCAAAAGGGACTCGTGTGTTTGGGCCGATCGCTCGAGAACTGAGAGGGAAAGGGTTTCAAAAGATTATTTCGTTGGCACCAGAAGTATTATAAGAAAAAATTAAAACAAAAAGATATCTTCTTTTTTAAATAGGAGGGGGTTTTTATAATTTTTTAACCATATTTAAATGGGATTAGATGATTATCCAGACGGGCAGGAAGAAAAACATAAGCTTTCTTCGCTTGAGGCTTCATTTGCTAGCAGTCTGCACCAACTTGGTGCAAATGGTTTTAGGGATTGGCTTTTGCATAGTTTTGGGGGAGAGACTCCTGAACATAAAGTAGGCCATTTCCATCTTGATGAACCGGCATATTCTTATGGTTGCGTTGATGGTTTCACAGCTTGTGCTCAAGGAATTAAAACATGGAGTCAGGAAAATGAAAATGATGTTTTTGTTATGGCACAACAGGGGGCTGGAGATGCATTAGGTCACTTTGATCCGGGAGTTGGTACATATTACGGTTTGTACGAGATAGGAAGCACAGCAATGGCACTCGAATGTTATGATCACGTTCCGCGATTACAGGTTATTTTAAACCAGTGGATCTCAGCAGATGGCATTCATAAACCTTTGATAGAAGGAAATGACATATTATGCTTAAGAGAAACACTTGAATCAGTTTTTTGTTTATTACATAAGATAAAATCTCAAGGGAATTTGTCTGTCGAACGGTTGAGAGATTTTCAGACAATGTGTCGCTGGGCAGATGAAGTCATGGTCAACGTACATGATACTGCAATCGAACCAGCTTTTGCTCCGCTACATGTGTTGGCACGCTTGGATGTTCATTATTTCATGAGTGATCCACGAGTATCTATTGCTCGTGCCGATTTTTTGAAACAGCGACTTGCTGGTGTACATCTACGTGATGGGGTCATGTTTCCTGGGTTTTATACCGCAGCGGCAAGTAATGAGAAGAAATACCCATTTAATTTTGATATGCAGGAGGTTCTCATTGAAAATTTGATAGAAACACCGTCGTGATCATAAATGCTGAAAACCAACCAAAAGGAACTCGTGTCTTCGGACCAATTGCTCGTGAACTGAGAGGAAAAGGATTTCAAAAGATTATTTCGCTCGCTCCTGAGGTTTTGTAGCAGTAATAGAGGTGGGAAATCGTAAAATTTAGGCAGCAATCCCGGCTATTTCGCGTAATTTTTGGTATTCATTTTCTCCTATTGCAGCTTTTATAACCTCTGCAGTATACTTCCTGAGATGAGCTTGTGCTTTCCCTTTTTCTAATAACCCCCCAACAATATTTATTCTGAATTTTAAAACTGGATCAAATGCTACTTGTAAACCAAGAGATTTCTGAGTTATTTCATAAATTAACCCCGTGACACCATTTTCTGGCTCTCCTGCTGCATATATTCGTATTGGTGACAAACTATGTCGAGTTTCTCCTTCTTCTACATAATGTATATCACTTAATTCCAAATGTTTTGCAGCACTTGCTATATTTTCCATAAAAAAAATATCTGTTTCTGCAATATCTGAAGAATCCTTCTTGTATTTCCTAATTATACCTTCTACTGATCTTTCTAAATCTGCTTTATCTCTAAATAGGGATAATGAGTTTTCCCATTCTTTAGTAAATATAGCCACACCATCTACTATTTCTTGTGCTATTCTCGCTGATTCTTCAAGCGTTGGATCATCTTCATAGCATTGAGCCACCAGATTTTCTGCAGCCTCTCGACCTGTTAATTGTTTTTCGGTTTCCATCAAATTAAAATTAAAAAAGAATAATTCAAAGCCATTGTATGTAAAAAATATTTTTTGTCAAGTTTTTTTAAAAAGTAAATTTTTAAAAGTAAATAAAAATACTCCAGTTCTTGGAATTTCACACCTTTTAAATCTCAATTTCTAACATCACCGGACAATGATCCGAGCCCATCTGATTATTCAGATATTCGATCTTTTTGACGTGTGAAAACAACGCCTCATCCACAAAAAAATAATCAATCCGCCAGCCGATATTTCGATCGCGAGCTCGCGTAATCACATGCCACCAGGAGTAGATCACTTTTTCTGGGTATGTTTTTCGGAAGACATCCACCCATTTGTCTTTAATTACTTTGCTTACCCAAGCTCGCTCTTCGGGAAGGAATCCAATTGATTCTTCGTTTTCTTTTGGCCGGGCGAGATCAATCTCCTCATGAGCACAGTTCACATCTCCAGCCCAGATCACTTTTTTCCCAGAGGCACGCAGATCGTTTACATAACCCAAAAACTGTTCATAAAAATCCAACTTCCCGAGCCAGGCCTCTGGTGACTTCCCGCCGTTTGGAAAATACACTCCAAAGATAATGGTGTCCCCAAAAGAAATTCCAGAAATTCGGCCTTCATTATCGTCAAAATTTGGCATCCCAGAGCAAAATTCAATTTCTTTGGATAAATCATTTTTCACCCAAATCGCTGTCCCGGCATACCCAGGCTTTTCGGCAGAATGATAAAACTGGATATATTCCGGGTGTTCAACGAGAAACTTGGAGAGTTGTTCTTGCTTTGCCTTTGTTTCTTGAATCAAAAAAACATCCGGATCGTAAGTCTCCAAAAAATGGTGGAGTTCTTTTTTCCGTTCCACGGCTCGGATTCCGTTTACGTTCCAGGCAATGATTTTCATAGCCTCTCCATGGTAGCAAAAAATAACAGAATGAAAATTCCATTATTGATCGGAGCAACTAAAAAGCATTTCTCCTGTTTGTTTGTCTTTGATAGCGTGGACCCCTAGATCAGTAAGTAGTTCTCTAAGTTTTTCACTCTCCCCAAATACGTCTTTTAGTTTTGCTCGCTCTTTTGAAGGAATTTGGTCTAAATCCCTCAAGGATATTTCTGAGATCCCTGTTTCTGGGCTGGGCACTTCTTCTGGCAGCCACATTCTATTAAACATTCCATTTACCCCCTCATAATCAGGAATATGAAACTCAAGTTCTTGTACACAATAATAAATATCTTGCCATACTCGTCTTCTAGTCAGTCCTTCGCTCTCTGAAACTCTTTCTTTAATTAAAGATAATTCATTGACAAAAGCTCGAAGAAAATAGTGTTCTCTTTCTCTTAAAAGTTTTTCAAGCCAAGCAAGAGTATCTTCAGTTCTTTCATTGGTCCTATTGGTTTCTTTTGCCTCCTTTAAAACAGTACCTATTCTTAGTTGAAAAATACGAACTAAACCCAAATTTTCTCCTTCTAATCCACTTTTTTCTACAACGTTTTCTAGATCACTCAAAAGCCTCTCAACTCGAGAATGTCCTGCTCCAACATTTTCCTCACCTTCAAATTCAACTGCATCTCGATCTACTAATGCATCCATTTTTAATTTATTAAAAAATATGACGTAAGAATTATCATGGCTTACAAAAAATTGTCAAAAAAAAACTAACAAATCTTTCTTTTTTTACTTGTTTTTATACATTTCACCCGTATGAAAATCAATTTCTGGGAAAAAATTGATCGCCCCATCCTCGTCCTGGCTCCCATGGCCGGCTACACCGAGAGTCCTTTTCGCCGATTGATTAGAGAGATTGAACCATCTACCATCTTGGTGTCCGAACTGATTTCAGCCGAAGGACTCCGAAGAAAAGGTAAAAAAACACTTCGTCTGTGCCAATTTACCCCCGATGAAAAAAGGTATTTTTGTATCCAACTTTTTGGATCAGATGAGACGGCGTTTATCGAAGCCGGAAAAGTGGTGGAAGATTTGGGAGCAGACGGAATTGATCTCAACTTTGGCTGTCCGTCACCAAAAGTGATTGGTAGTGGACATGGCTCCGCATTGCTCAAAAACCCCTGCCAATCGGCTAAAATGATCGAAAAACTCGTAAAATCATCCAAGCTCCCGGTTTCAGTAAAAATGCGATTGGGATTTTATGATGATAAGGATTTGGTTGAAACGGCCAAAAGCTTTGAATCAGCGGGGATCACAGCGCTCGCCATCCATGGACGAACCACGAAACAAAAATTCTCCGGAGCCGCTGCTTGGGAAAAAATCTATGAAGTGAAAGAAAATTTGAAAATTCCTGTTATCGGGAATGGAGACGTCACTTCCGCCGAAATTGCCAAACAGAGACTCAAAAACCTAGAAGGAATCATGATTGGCCGAGCGGCGTTGACCAATCCCTGGATTTTTGCTCAAACTCGAGCGATTTTTTCTGGGAAAGAAGTTCCACCCAAGCCAAGTCTCGAAGCTCAGCTCAAATTTTTTCATCGTCATGCCCAACTGGCGACGGAATTTAAAAATGAAAAATGGGCAATGATTGAGCTGCGAAAACATTTCGCTCACTTCGTCCGAGGGATCCCCCATGCGTCGAAATATCGGGAGCGATTGATTCGAGTAGAAAGTATTGCCGAGATGGAGGAGGTTTTTGAGAAAATATTGAGAAAGAGCAGACTTTACAACTCTTCCTCCTCAGGTACAATATGCAATCTCTGATACTGGCTTCTGGACCGACGTCACTTTCATCTGTGGGAAAACGGCGGATGCCACCGCCTCGGCCATCGGAGAACTGCACACAAAAGGTGCCGAAGCCCTCTACTGGGACACTACCGGCATCCCGGATGGAAACTATTATCTGAGGATTATGCCTCACGACGGGACCAATCTCGCCATCGTGTATGGAAAAAGCGCCACTCCCGTCACAATCTATACTCCTCAAGCGGGAGACATGATGCGACATGGGAAGACATTCTTTGAGGAGAAAAAGCAGAAGTTTTATCGGCAATAGAACTTAGTTGGTAGAATTTAGAACTTAAAAAATGAATGATAACAAAGAAATAATTGTGAAAGAATCAACGATTGAAGTTGCTGTTTTGGTACATAAAGACATTCCTGAATTTGATAAACCAGCTGATGTTTCTTTTTTTGAAGCACGCTACAAAGACAAACTTCATGTAATTTTTGTAGCTTATCTAGATGAAAAACCAATTGGATATATGATTGCCTATGATAAATTTGGTAAAAATTCTGTTTATTGTTGGATGGCTGGAGTGATCCCTGAACACCGTCAAGCTGGAGCACTCAAAAATCTCATGGAATCTCTAGAAAAATGGTGCCAAGATAAAAAAACTCACACCATCCATATAAAAACTCGAAACCACCGGAGAGCCATGCTCAATTATTTGATCAAAAATGGATACAATTTAACCGAGGTTCAAACTGAACCAAAAATCGAAAATAATCGAATTTTACTTCAAAAAAGCTTGATTCATGATTCTTGATTCACAATTCACAGAAAACAAAAGAACAAAAGCTAATTTTCTTTCCGCCATACGCCTTCTTTATATTCAAAAATAATTTTAGCAGAAGTTAGATTCCCTTGTGTATCTGGAAACTCTTCTATTAAACAAGTAGGATCCCCAATCGAAAATCCTTTATGCCTTCCCGCAAGCGTATAGCAAAATTCGCGCTTTGATTTTTTTGTTGAAACTCTTAAAAACAATAATTCTCCATCTCCATAAACTTCTTTTTCTATTTCAATTTCTTCTCCTTGGATAGTCATTCCTAAAACTAACTCAGGAATTTGAGATTCAAGTACATCCAACATTCCTGCAACTATTTCCAAAACATCTTCTCGTGAAGGAATCGTATATTGTTCCTCAATTTCAAACTCGCCAGGACCAAGATGCACTAAAGTTTGTGCTTCTTCAAGAACTCCATCAACTCTTTTTAAAGTTAAACTACTCCCAATTTCATGATCTTTTTCCATTTTTAAAAAATTCTAAGTTTAAAAGATCTATTGTTTTATAGTGTAAAAATTATATTTTGTCAAATTTTTCTTTTGTAATTTTTCACACCTATCCGATTTAAGTGCATAAATAAGCGATTTCAGAGAA
>CAYFMH010000080.1:0-7647 GCA_964344165.1 uncultured Candidatus Peribacteria bacterium
CCCTATCCTAACTATGAATCTTCCTTGTGTTGCGTTTGACCCGAAAATCTAAGTAACCTCTTCTAAATATTCTTTAACTGGGATTTTACTAAAAGAAAATGTACTTTCTTGTTCAAATGTTTCTTGAAGGGCGGTTAAAATTTCTGGGCTGGATTTTATTGTTTCTGATAAGGATTCTGGAGAATCAGAAAAAAGCACGATTTCTTGTGAAATAGAATGACTTTTTTGTTGTGTAAGGTTATTATCTTGTTTAGGTGTGTGGAGGAGAGGATTAAATTCTGGAATAGCAATAAG
Organism: uncultured Candidatus Peribacteria bacterium; assembly: GCA_964344165.1. GTDB lineage: Bacteria > Patescibacteriota > Gracilibacteria > UBA4473 > UBA4473 > CAYFMH01. The sequence goes on from CAYFMH010000080.1 coordinate 295, forward strand.
AATAGTTTTTAGAGGAACAGGTTTTACTTCTACGGAAGTTCCAGAGACCACGATATCTTCTTTTTTTTCAATACTCAGAGTAAAACGGTGCCCAAAATTTGGATTTTCTTTGATAGAAATAACAACAAAAAAAGTATCATCTTTGTTTATCGTCGGAGAAATAAATGGGGTTAAAATAAAGAAATTTTCGCTTTTGTATGTAGGAGAAGGAAAAAGAGGAATAAAAAGATCATCATTTTTGTCAAAGGCGTCGGGGGTGCCTTTTGTAGGATGGTCTTTATAGAGCATAATTCCAGAGTCCTTTCCTGTACTCAGGTTTGCTAGATCAGAAGAAGTGTTTTTCCATTGATGCCAGGTTGTACCCGAATTGTTGATATCTGAAAGTGTAAGTTTGATGTGGTTTAATTTTTTCCCATTTTCGTAAGTACCAAAATTTATTTTTAGTGCTGCGACGGTGTTTTCTGACAGTATGTTTTCCCCAATATGAAAAATATTGGAGACAGAAAAAGAAACAGCTTGGATTTTTCCAAAAAATATTAATCCAAAAGGAAGTGCAATGATTACTTTTAGTGTTTTTTGGTTCATTTTTTGTATTAATAGCAAAAGGCTAGAAGTACTGCAAAAAATTACTTAAATGAAATTTTGCTTTTCGTGGTTTTTACGGTCGGAAGCACTCCTCTTTTGAGAAAAATTTGCCTTTATAAACTATAAATCTACAACCCCAATAATTTTACGCGATGATTTAGATTTGAGGAGGTAAAAATATAGATTTAAAAATCTAATCTACTCACAGACCTATTTTATTATTCCTTCAGATCTCCCACCAAAATCAAACGATTTTTGTTCGTTCCCACCGGAGTACAAGTCATCAGCGTAATGATAGACTGATCTACTGGCTGATTAAGGACAGAGATTTCGGTCGGTGGAATCACTTTTTTGGTATGAATTTGATATTCAAATTTTTGTCCCTCCCAATAAATATCAATCACGTCCCCTTCTTTTACCTCGTGGAGAAGTGCAAAAACGTCCTTAAATCGTCCTGGATCCCATTTATAATAAGAAGAATGTCCGGTCACAAAAAAGTTCCCATACGCTCCTGGTTCGTGAGAAACCGGATGTACGACCACTCCATCACGAAGTCCTCCCTGTATATTAGTTTCGAGTTGATTCCAATTTCGATGAGAAGGGACTTCTACGAGAGGGACGTTTTTATTGATCCGCGGTACAAAAAGTCTATTGTCTGACGGATACACTGGCATATTTGCAAAAAGATCCTTTGCCTGAGTTCGTGGTTTAAGGCTCTTATTTCGGAATTTTGATCTTTTTCGTTTTATTTTTCCAAGCGCTACTTCTGTTTTTTCGACTTTTTTTCCTGAGGTAAAGGTTTCAACGACGGAAGCTTTGAGCGTTTCTGCTTTGAATTTTGCAATCTGAGCAAAGGCATCATAATTGAGAAAAAGATGCGTCCCCCCCCAGACACCGAACACCGTCGCACAAAAGATAGCCACTTCTTTCCAGAGAGCTCTTTTTGGTTTGAGTTTGAAGTCGAAATCAGACATGATTTTTTGGATTAAAATTTAAAAATCGGGGGATTATAGCGGAAAACCTGGTAAAATGCAAGCAAATTATTTAAAAATTAGTTGTTAGTTTTTAGTTCTTAGTTTTTAGGATTGCGAATAAAACTGGCTAAATGCTAATAGCTAAACGCTAATGGCTAAAAAAATGATAAAAATATTCTTCTTCGGAACCCCTCAGATCGCCGTCCCCTGTCTAGAAAAACTCGCACAAATGCCTGAGATAGAAATCACCGGCGTGGGCGTATTTCCGGATCGAAAAGTCGGCCGCAAACAGATTCTCACCCCCTGCCCCGTCAAAGAATCAGCCCAAAAACTCAATCTCTCCATTTCTGAAATTGATTCAAAAGAAGATCTCAAACAGATTTTTCAAACACAAAAATTTGATCTGGGACTCGTGATTGCCTTCGGTATGATTTTTCCGGAGGAAATCCTCAACATCCCAAAATTAGGCGTCGTAAATATCCATTTCTCGCTTTTACCAAAATATCGAGGGGCTAGTCCCGTTCAGTCCGCTATCCTCAATGGGGACAAAACTTCAGGGATCACATTTCAGCGGATGGTGAAAAAGCTCGATTCCGGAGATGTTTTGTACCCAAAAAAATTCGATATTGCGGATAAAAAGACCTCTGAAGTTTTTACTGATTTTTCAAAGAAAGCGGCTGAGATGCTCCCTGAAGTTTTGGAGGCCTACGAATCTAGCAATATCACCCCCGTCCCACAAAATGAATCCGAAGCTACGATCTGTAGAAAATTTGAAAAATCAGATGGGGAAGTTTTTCCAAAAAAAGAAACGGCCCAGCAAATTTACCAGAAGTATCTCGCTTTTGATCTTTTCCCGGGAGTCTTCGTGAAGACAAAAAAAGGCAACGTAAAATTGACCGAAATGAGCATCTCTCCATCTCAAAGTGCTACTGCTCTGAACTGTGCTCAAAACACAACCCTCTATATCCACCGCGCCCAAGTCCCCGGAAAAAGCGAAATGCCAATCTCAGAAATTCTCAAAGGGACTCCTGATTTATTTGACATTTTGTAAAAAAGCACTGCAAATAAATCTTTGACACAAGCGCTTATTTACTCTTTTGAGAATCTTAGGAGAAGGTGACCTGTTATGAAAAAACTCATCAAAATCATCATAATCCTCGGCCTGTTTCTCGTGTTCGGCCCGCTCTTCCCGATTGGTGCAATCCCAATCCTCATCCACGGGATGGGCGTACAAATCGCCGCCCCAGCAGCAAAAACCCTCTTCCTTTTCGGGTTCTGTATCATCGGCGTCCCAATTACAATACTCGGGGGTTTATTACACGCCATCGCCAAACAAAAAGAAAATTCCGCTGCCTGACGGGATCATCGATCTCCCTCTGGTGCCCACACACACGTTTGCCACTCGAGCCCGGGACCCATCACGCGGTCCCGGCAATTTTTTTGTACCCCATTGTCATCCCTGCGACCTGTCCGCCGAAGCTTTAGCGAAGGTGGAATGCGGGGATTCATTTACACAAGCACTTATGTGGATCCCTGGTCGGAGCCAGGCATGACAAAAAATCTGTGAAATCAGTGCAATCTGCTACTAATCTGCGTTCACATCTCCGCCTCCTTGATCGGACTTCGAAATAGCTTCTCATCGCCAAAAAACTTCACCGACAATTGAATCCTTACTTTTCCTGACTCAGTTTTCGGTATATGAAACTGCGCAAATTTTCCGGTTACTGGAAATTCTTGAGCATAAATTTCTATGCCTTCTTTTTTTGCCACCAGTTGAGCTACCTCTACCTTGCCCGGATCTGGAAAAATCATGTCTACCGCCAGAGAGTTTCTATAATTGGTAATTTTTTCGATCCCTGGCTCGTTTTCAAAGATAAGTTTCTCTCGTTCGAAGCTCACGGGGATAGTTTTTTCTGATAAGTTATCATACTCATCCCAGGCTCGCACCATGACATAGTGTCGTCCTAGTTTCCCGTCGGCTACAAAAGATTTTTGGTAGGGCCCTTCGGTCAAAATCCCTAGATTTTGATCGTCCAAAAAGAAGGCCACCTTCTTCACCCGAGATTCAAAATCCTTCACCGAAGCCCAGATCTGAACGGTCGAATTTTTTGGGATTTTTTGATTCCCTTTGGGACCAAGGAAGGCAATTTCTGGTCCTTCATAGTCTCCCTCGATCGTAATTTCAACACTGTCTTCTCCCATATTGAGGATCTTATCGATCGCTACGACTCGCAAGACATGACTGGTCCCAATCTTGGCCGACTTCGGCAGATGGAATCGCCCGGTCCATGGCGCATTCATCGCTTCTGCTACCAGCACGTCATCAAAATAAAATTCCAGCCCCTTGACCCCATATTTCGCCGAAACGGACGTTGTCACCTCTACTTCTCCTGGCGCCAAACTTCCTCGGTTTCGAGGACTGGTGATCTTTATTTGGGGAGCATTTTTTTGGGTAAATTCATTATGGACATCATCCACCAGTCTTCGATATCCAGAAGGATTGCGACTAAAAAGACGCGTCCTCCGTTCTTCAAAAAAACTGTCCCCATCCTCTCCTCGTTTTTCTTTCTCTTTGTCTTTTTCGATCTCTTCTTCCGAATCCATAATCGCTCCCAGAGAGGTGATAAACCGAGGATGCTCTTCGATCCATTCCGTCACTGGATTTTGCCAATTTGGCATGTCTGGCTTGATAGAAGACAGTTTCAGGACATGCTTCTGCGTCCGCGCATAAAAAGGCGTAAACCGGGTCTTCTTCCTCCCCGAAATCTTATCAATCTCGATCACCTCAACCGAATCATCCAGATCCGTCGGGACAGCTAAGGGCGCAAAAACTTCTTCGACCGCGAGCTTCGGAGGTGTGAGTTCCGTCGCTAATTTACCAGAATATTTGTTTACCTTTCGCGTCTCGAGTTCAAACTCGGGATAAGCTTTTTCTTTGTTGGCCCCTTTTTTAAACAAAATCTCATGCCCCTCCGTCATAAATCTTTTCCAGACTGGAGCGGCTACCGCCAATCCAGTGGCTCCCGGCTTCATCGGTTCTCCTCGATTGTTTCCGATCCAGACCCCCGTCACCAGATGCGGGGTAAATCCAATCGTCCAGGAATCTCCCGGCACTGTGATCATTTTGGGGTTTTCTTCTTCGTCCTCTGGTTCTTCTTCGTTGAATTCTGGGTTTTCTGTGGTTCGATTGGAAGTCCCCGTTTTGGATCCATTATCAAGTCCAGGAAGCTGTAAAAGAACATTCCAATCAAACCCATCCGTCGTCGGACGAGTCGTCTCATCGGTAAGAATATGACGAACCAGCGCCGCAATTTCTGGTTTTATTCCTTCTCGGCTGGTATTGATTGGATCAAAAGATTCGAGTGCTTTTCCGCTGGCGTCCTGCACTTCGAGAATAGCCGTTGGTTGAAAATAGCTTCCATCCCGAGCAAAAACCTGATAGGCCGCAATGTGAGATAATGGCTCGACCTCCGCCACTCCAATCCCCACAGCCACTCCATGATGATCTGCGTCTCCTTCGAATTTGATTCCCACTCGTCCCGCTAAATCCAAGACATTTTTGGGGGTCGCGAGATAGGCTGTTTTTACAGCGGGAATATTGAGGCTCCGATTGAGTGCCTCTCGAGCGGAAACCGGACCGAGAAATTTTCCATCAAAATTCTGCGGCTGATAATTACCGCCAAAGTCGGTTTCTACATCAAAAAGCACGGTCGCCGGACTGTACCCCTGCTCAAAAGCTGCCGCATAAACAATAGGTTTGAAGCTCGATCCCGGCTGTCGACGAGCAGTCAAGATATTGACCTGCCCATCATTGGCCGTATCGAAATAATCTTTGCCTCCGACAAAAGCAAGGAGCTCTCCTGTATCAGGATTGATCGAGGCAAGCGCCGCATTTTTAGCATCCCAGGTGCTTGGATAATGAGCGGTTTTTTCTTTGATAATTCGTTCAGCTGCTTCTTGGAGCTCTGGATCAAGAGTGGTATAAATACGGAGTCCCCCCTGCTTGAGAAACTCTTTTCCATATTTTTCTTCGAGTTGCTCTCGAATGTAGAAGACAAAGTGCGGGGCCTTAATATCTGTCCGATAAATTTTAAATTCCAGTTCTTTGGCCTCCGCCCAAGCAACCTTGAATTCTTCAAAAGAAATCATTTTGAGATCCAACATCCGCTGGAGGACAAGATCTTTTCGTCCTTTTTTGTAGGTTTTTTCGCCCGTCGTCTCATCGAGTTCAGAGAATCCCATCAGTAGATCTTTGTTGGCTCCGTAGGGAGAAAATCGAGTTGGAGCCACCGGAAGACTCGCCAAAATTGCTGATTCGGCCAGAGTTAATTCCCGAGCAGATTTCCCAAAAAAAGTCTTCGCGGCCGCTTCAATTCCATGCGCATTGTGTCCATAGGGAATTTTATTGAGGTACATCTCGAGGATCTCATCTTTTTCATAGTGCCACTCTACTTTCATAGAGAGTAACAGCTCTTTGAACTTACGAGTAATCGTTCGCTCCCGCGAGAGAAAAGAATTTTTTACCAACTGCTGTGTGATGGTCGATCCTCCTCGAGCCGTCCCAATCCCAAAAAATTCGTTTAAAACAGCTTTAAAAATTCCTCCAATATCAAATCCAAAGTGTGAATAAAACTGATCATCTTCGATTGCAATGGTGGCTTTTTTCATCCACGGAGAAATCTCCTCTAGAGGGATATACTCTCGATTCTCATCTCCATGGATCACATAGAGCACATGATCATCTGGGTTCTCTGTCGGGTCGAGCGCTTCTCGATCATAGATCACGGTAGACTCCGCAAATTGCAGCTCTGCCGCATCTTCTACTGACGGCAAGAAAAATCTCCCGTACAAAAAAAGCCCCCCACCTCCCAATAAAATCAGGCCAAAAAGCCACTTCCCCCAAGGAAATTTTTTCTTCGGGGCAAAGGCATTTTTGTGACCAAAAAGTCCCTGGATCAGTGATCCGAGCCAATTGCGTTTTTGCAGTTTTCGCACTCGCATGCATGGCCAATGTACAAAAACAAAAATGTTTGGCAAATTTTATTTTTTAGATCTAAAAACAAATTTTTAAAAAGATCTTTTGTTTAATATTTTTAAATTTGAACTTAAAAATTAAAAATTCTCGAAAAATAAAATCTCGTTTTATATTGCGAGAGCAATCACCCCAGATCTCACCCAATCGAGAATCTCAATTTTTGATTTCTTAATAAATATTTCCTCGATAATCGATATCTATGATTTCAATGTCTTCTTTAGTCACTTCATAAACAATTCTTATTTTCCCAATTCGCAATCGATAACAATTTTTATGCTTTTTAAGCTTTTTTATATCTCCACCTTCTAAAAATGGATTTTTCTTAATCTCTAACAAATATTCCTTTATTTTTTCCCTTGTTTTCGCATCGAGAGAATCCAAAAATTTTTTAATTCTATCCGACATTTTTAGAGGGCATTAATTACGTCGTCAATCGGGATTCCTTCCCCCTGATTATCTCTCTTTGCGTTAAATATATTTCCTACAGAAGAAGCTTCATCCTCATTCAAAAATGAATCCACCAAAACAATTTTTATCAAGGAGCTAGCTGGAACTCCATACTTTTTTGCTTTCTTTTGAATAGCTTTTTTGAGTACCTCATCGACCTGTAATTGCAACAAAGACATTTTATTATAATTAAAAACACATATAAATTATATTAATTTTTAATTATTTTTCAAGCAAAAACCACCCCCACATTCAAAATTCTATACTAAACCGCCTTTGAAATTCAGAATAATTGATATAAAATTTGGTTAG
>CAYFMH010000081.1:0-7620 GCA_964344165.1 uncultured Candidatus Peribacteria bacterium
CTAACCAAATTTTATATCAATTATTCTGAATTTCAAAGGCGGTTTAGTATAAAATGTTTCATACAATCCTATTGGGCCTCACCACCACCCCTCGCTCTGACTGGCGAGCTAAAATCAAAGAAATCGATCAACTCGAACTGACTCAAATTGCCGCTTTTCCAACGTGTCTCAAACTAGAAGAGCGAAAAGAATGCTACGATCTCCTTCAAAAAACTAACCTCAAACACATTCCGCACGTCCATCTGAGAGACGATATGGAAAAATGGGAACTCGATTTTTTTGCGGAACAATATGGGACGGAACTTTTTAATATCCACGCCGTCCCAACTGCACTGAAATTTTTGGAGTGGCCCGAGTATCGAGAAAAAATCTTTATCGAAAATACTTATAATCTAAACGATCTTTTTTATGAAAATCTAAAAAATTGTGGTGGCCTCTGTCTCGATGCATCGCACTATGAGGACTATGTCGTACTCCAAAAACTATCTCACCACCAGGATCTGAAAAAATGCTTGGACAAGGTCCCAATCGGCTGCTGCCACATATCCGCAGTAAATATAGAAACCCCAGAAACCGGCATCGATGAAAGAAAAAAGGAATTCAAAATCTACTCTAAACATTACCTAGATGATCTCCCCGAACTAGACTATGTAAAAAAATACGCCCGATATTTCCCAAAATATGTGAGCATTGAGCTGGAGAATACGTTTGCCGAACAACTGGAAATAGCGGGGTATTTGGGAAAGTTATTAGAACTTAGAGCTTAGAACTTAGATTTTTAATTCCAAAATTCGCATTCCGCATTCCGAAATTGGTTAAAACGCTTTTTGAAGTATTGCCTTCCCCCACGACGTATTCTCTCGCGGATCGAGGAAAAGAATTTTTTCCGCAGACGAAAAAACAGAAGTTCGACGAGAAAGATTCGCCGCCACCTGTGGGATCATCCACCCTCCCCAAAAATCTTTGCCAGAGGCTTTGAAAGATTCCTGTACCGCGTCCATGAGCGGCGACGGCGGCGCAAAAGGAAACTTCTGGATCACAATCAGTTTCCAGGGATAATCCGCCATGTCTGGATGGATAAATCGTTGGTTAAAGAGTACCGTTTCCTCTTTTCTTCCCTTCAACTTTTCGAGCAATTTCCCGTTTCCGCCAGATACCCCCTCGGCTAGGACCTGAATGTCTTTTTCTTGCAGGGCTTCATTGAGCTGGTTGTAGATGTTTTTCATCGCTTCCTGGCTGGAAAAATTCACAACCAGAAAGTCCTTTTTTCCAATCTGTTGGTCGATAATTTCCAAAATCTTCTCTCCGCAAAACGTGTTAAATCCCGGGTTGGTCGCTGAGATCATATCCTTTTTGATTTCTAATTTTTGATCAGAAAAAAGAACTGGATCTTCGAAAAATATTCCATCTTCTACGCCGAGAAAAGTCTGGAAATGCTCATTTTCTTTTTCAGATATTTTGTGCCGATGGAGGCAAATTTTGGGGAAATTCTGGAGAGATTTTTTGAGGGTTCCCCAGTCATGAAAAAGCCACGAACAAAAAGACAAATTCCCCGTTTCGGGGAAATAATTAGCCCAGCGGACCTGACCGGTTTCATTGGTCTGTAAAATCTCTGAGGCTCTTTTTAATGATTCTGATTTGGGATCGAGTTCGACCAAAGTCTGGGCCGAACCAGCCAGCTGCTCTCGAGGGCTAAATCTTACTCGTTCTGGAAAAGGCCCCATTGTATGCCCTATTTTTTCTTCGATCACGTCTCGACAAAAATTTTTGATAAAAAACATCGCCTGATTGGCCGTTTCTTCCTTTTCGGAATTCAAATAATCTGCCAAAGAAATCGTCTCCGTCGGATATCTCAGCATTTCTTCGGTAAACTGCTCCGCCTCATCGATGATCAAAGTTCTACCGGCAAAAAGATCTAAATCGTGAAAACGCAAAAACGCCGGCGGCGTAATCGAAAGAATCTGGTCGGACTTTCGCTCCTCGATGATCTGCTGAAAAATCGGATGCCCCGAATCAGCTAAGTGCACCTCTCGCCAAAAATCCCCCTCCTGGTACGAGATATCAAAAAAATCCACGCCCCGAAATCCTAAAAATTTCCGGTACGTACACTTGAGATAAAACGTCGTTTCGCGATCGTCCAATTTTTCCCGTGTATTTTGAAATGCTTCCAGTCGTTCTGGATCCAGGATTACTTCTGGGGTGGGCACTTTTTTTATGGTGGAAAAAAAAGGCAACTTGGGCGTAATCAACAGCACTGGTTTTTCTTTGGCGATTTTTTCCACGACAGATACCGTCGCTTCCGCTGCCGGGATCGAATCACGGATCCGCCAAAAGATGGTTTTTTCGGAAGATAAATCCTTGTAACGCGTCCAAAAATTCTCATCAATTTTGCGGGAAGAAAGATTGGACACCGGCTCTTTTTTTTCATAGGAAAAATCCGGATCCCCCCGGCTGGAGAGAAATAAATCCTTTGCATACCAATCGGTTTTGGTTTCGAGAAAATCTTTGATTGCGGATAAAAATTTGGGTGGTAATCCTTCGATTTTTTGTTTCAAAAAATCATACAGCTCCACACACGCCTCCACATCCGACATGGCTCGGTGCGCTTCTTCGTGAAAAAATCCGTATTTTTGGGAGATAACTTCCAGGGCAAAACTCTCCTCCTGGGGTAGCAAAATCCGAGATAATTCGTGGGTATCCAATCTCGGATTTCCACTCACATCAATTCCATTTCCGACGAGAAAATTAATATCAAAATCAATGTTGTGTCCCACAATCACCGAATCCCCAATTTTTTTCGTAATCTCATCTTTTACATCGACTAAACTTTTCCCTTCGACCTTGATCTCTGCCTCACTAATCCCGGTCAAGTGCGCGACAAAGGCCGTTAAGGGAGACTTATCTGGCACGATCACCTGATCAAATCGAGTAATTTCTTCACCGTCCTTAATCCGGATGAAAGAGACTTCGATAATGGAATCTTTAGTTGGTTCAAATCCGGTGGTTTCGAGATCGAGGAAACATAAGTCATTCATCTTCCCAATGATTAATGATTCCGCCTACATTTTTCAAACTTTTTTTTAACCAATTTCAGCGGACAGGTAATTTATTAATGATCAATAAAATAATTGCTGGGGGGCTTTCCGCCCCCCCTTCTCCTTCTCAAGTCTTGATTTGGGTAAGGAACGCTTGTTTTTTGACGTAACAAATGTTATAATAAGCTGAATTTTGTCAAGAAATATGCAAGTTCAATTCCTTTGGAGATGGAGTAAAAAAAACGGAATAACCGCTGTGGCTGTTCTGTTAGGGATCTTGTTTTTGATTTTTAGACTCCAAAACGAAGAAGAAAAAACTGAAGAAGTAATTCCCCAAAAAGAAAAATCAGTAGATATAGTCGTTTTTTGGCAGTGGCAGCCAGAAAAACATCGTGAGGTTCTCGGGACTATCGAATCAGATCAGGAAACTGCCGTACAGGCAGAAGTTGCCGGAACAGTAGAAAATGTGCTCGTAAAAATTGGAGAGTTTGTCTCCAGAGGAACAATCTTGGCCACTTTTACAAAACAAAATGACACCACCCAGATAAACTACGAAAATACTCTCCAAAACCTACAAAGGATCACTAATTCAACAGAAAACTCGGTCCAATCTGCAAAAATAGCGCTCGAAACGGCCAAAAGAGACCTAGCTCAGACTAAACTCACAGAAAACCAAAGCCACGATCAAGCGCTTGAACTACTCAAAAATCAATCAAGAAACTCTGAAACGCTCCTTTCAAATGTACTCAACTGGATGGACCGCATCCTCGGAGCTTCCAACAAATATCGATACGAAACTGTCACTGGTCGATATGAAATCGGAGCTCAAAACCGAATTGGCAAACAAGACGCCAAGAACCAGGTCGAGGACCTGGTCAGAAAAAAAAGCGCTCTGAACCCACTCCCAGATAAGCCAAGAGAGTCTGATATTCTAAATTTTGCCAAAGACCGTCTTACTCTTGTGGAGAAAACAAAAGCTACCACAGAGCTTTTTGATCAGCTCATTCATGGAACCCCAGTCACTGATAGCTTCTCTGATACAACACTGAGCGGATTTAAAACCCAATCCGCCACCTACCTCAGCCAGCTCAATACGGAAATCCTCAGCCTCGAAAACCAGATCGAAACCACCAAATCTGGAACTAAGAGGATGAACCTCGCACTCGCTAGTGGCGAAAATAGGATCAGAAGTGCTGAAGCGAGCCTCCAAGTAGCGCAATCAAACGCAGAAGCCCAAGTTCAAAGCGCAGAAAACCAACTCAGACTTGCTCAAAATGCGCAAAAAGATCTCGTTATCAGAGCCCCTTTTGCCGGAAAAATAACAGAAAAACGAATCTCCATCGGAAACCAGATTTCCCCAGGACAAAAAGTCTTCTCAATCGTGAATGAATCTGCACCGGCAAAAGTGGTGGCTTACTTCACCTCAGATGAACTCGAACAAATCGCTCACGTCGAAAAGGTACAAATCCATTTTGAAAATGGCGCCACAGTAGAAGTAACCCAAAATTTCGCTAGTGTCAGGATCGATCCCCGAAGCCAAAAAACTCGCATCGAATTTCCACTAAAATCACTCCCTGAGGGAATATTTATTGGAAACTTCGTAAAAGTAGCTCTCCCGATCAATGGAGTCCAAAATCCCCTGCTCCCGATCTCAGCTATCAGCTTCGAGCCAGATGGCGCCGAAGTCTTGATCGTAAATGAAACAAATACAACTGAACGAAAAAAAGTAAAAACTGGAAAAATCATTGCCAACGCCGTAGAGATAACGGAAGGTCTCGAAAGTGGAGAAAAAGTTGTCCGATTCAGAAACCAGGTTTTTTCTGGGGAAAAGGTGCAAGGGAAATAAGTAGCGGACTAAAAAATTACCGACCTTCTCCCGATCGGGATTTGGCGGGCAGGCAAATGCCAAATTCCAAATAAATTAGGAATTTTATTTGAAAATTTCTCATCTAAGTTTTAAGTTCTTTTTTGAAATGAGCTTTGATAAAGCCGGAGATTTCCTCCTGATTGCCGCAAAAAAATATAAACTCCAACGACAGGTTGGGGCCTCAATTGTGAAACAACGAATTCGAGAAATTTTCAAAACTGAGTATGCAGAATTCGTAGAACTATGGGATCCCAAAAAACTCGAATACGGCATCCTCACGATCGCGGCCAAAAATTCAACCGCTAGTGCAGAGCTTTTTCTTCGAACGCACGAAATCCTCGAACTACTCACAACCCATGAATTCCCAGAAAAAGTAAAAGAAATCCGGATTGTGAGAGCGCAAGAAAAGGAAGATAGTTTTTAAAGGAAATTAGGTATTTGGTATATGGAAGATCGTATATGGGGGAATTTTTAACTTTGTGTTTCAAGTTCACTTCTCACCTCCCCATATACCATATACTAAATACCATCTTCTCTTTTTCTAACTGAAAACCCCTCCCAACCACATCAGCAGTCCCGCCCCTACTACAAAACAATACGCTGAAAACATCACCCATTTCCCTTGGACCAGAGCCATCATCCACTTGATCGCGAGAAAAGAAGACGCAAAAGCGGCGGCAAACGCATAAAACAATTGATCATTCCCCACCAAATAAGTCGTCCCCGTATCAGCAATAGAAAAAACTAAGGCCCCCAAAATAGTCGGAATCGCGAGGAGAAAAGAAATCCGAGCGGCACTTTCTCGCTGTAACCCCATCAAAATCAAAAAGGCAATGGTGATCCCTGATCGGGAGATCCCTGGGATAACCGCCAGCCCTTGGATCAATCCGAGCAAAATCGCCACCCACCAAAAAAACGCTTGTCTGCCGTAGCTCGAACTATCCTCTGAACCCCAAAAACTTGAGAGAGAAGAGGGAGAGCGAAGGGGGAGAAGGTTCTTCACTCTCCGGAATTGTTCGGCGAGAAGGATCAAAACTCCGGTGATGATCAGGGTGATCGCGACCGTTTTGGTCGTGAGAAAATCTTCGAAATACGGCTCGATCAGAATGACAATTGGAATCGTACACGCTGTAGCTAATATCAATTTGTATCCTAGTTTAGCATTCTCTGACTTTGGGTCCGTAAAAAAGTCATGAATCATTGTCCAGATCTCGTGTCGAAAAGCCAATAAAATCGCGAGCAAACTCGCGCCGTGTAGCCAAATTTCGAGATTTAGGTCTGGCTTCAATTCCAAAAATTCTTGGGCCAGGAAGAGGTGCCCACTCGAAGAAATCGGGAGGAACTCGGTCGATCCCTGCAGGATACCAAGGAAAATAGATTCAAGATTGGTCATTGAGAAATTCAACTTAAATTATTAGAGTTTCTGCGCAATAAAGTTGTTCGATGTGAAAAAAGGGGATGAGGAAGTTGCTGTTTTCATGTTTTCATCTTATAAAACAAAATAAGGGAAAGCCTGATAAATTGAGCATAATTTAGGGGCTGTAAATATGGTAGATATTTATTGAGAATATGCGAGGGTTCTTGAGGGGATTTTTGGGATTTTGTGGAGATTTTTTGTGTGTTGAGACACAATTCTCCTACTTGGGATCCTCAACCAGTGCGTATCGAACTCGATGCAGATTCGCCAACAGACACAAACTAAAAATCTGCACTGTGTTCTTATAAATCCCTTTATAACGCACTTTCTTGTAGTTCCACAAGTGCTTGATTGTATGGAATGGATGTTCCACTCCCGCTCGTACACTACTCAATTTTCGGTTTTTCTTTTTTTGTGCACTTGATAAATTTTTCCCTCTCACCGCTTTTTCCTGGACTCCCCAAAATTTCCCTGCTTTTCTCCAATTTCGTTTTTTGTCTGCGGAAACGAAAGCCTTGTCAGCAAAAACCAATTGTTCTTCTCCGTGCAGACAATCTTCAAAGTGGTTGCTGTCATGTTCTCGGGCGGTACTCGTTTTTACGGTATGGATCAACTTTGATTTCGCATCTACTCCCGTAGTAGCTTTCATTCCAAATCGATAATTAGCTCCCTTTTTTGTACTACTCATTTCTGGGTTTCGCTTCTTGTCTTTGTTTTTGGTGGAGCTTGGAGCCTCTATGATCGTTGCGTCCACACATGTCCCATCTTTAATCATTAGTTGTTTTTCTTCCAAGATTTTCCCTACAATCTCAAACATTTTTTCGGTTATTTGATGTTCTTCCAAGAAATGACGAAACTTGCAGATCGTACTTTCGTCCAAACTCGTATCACAAATATCTAGATTCACGAATCGTCGGAAACTTATCCGATCGTGCACCATTTCTTCGGCTGATAAATCTCCAAGATTGAACCACTGTTGTAGGAAATACACACGAAGGAGGGTTTCCAAATCAGCTCGCTTCCGACCCCGGTTATCCTTCTTTTTGTAATATTTGGGACAGATCATTCCCAAAAACTTCCCCCAAGGGATGGCTTTATCCATCTCTTCAAGAAACTTGTCGGCTCTTACGCGCCGACCGTTTGTTGCCGTTTCCAGTAGACTATTTTGTTTCATAGCCTCATTATACTCCTTTTTTGTTTTTTTATCGGGGTTTCCTAAGGAAAAAAGAACCTGTTTTTTGCTTTCGTAACTTCTCACACCCCCGAACAAAAAACTTGTTCTAATGGATAAATGTATGTTA
>CAYFMH010000082.1:0-7586 GCA_964344165.1 uncultured Candidatus Peribacteria bacterium
TTGAGTCGTGCGCGTCTACCAATTCCGCCACCGCGGCATGATGGAGGGAGGATTGCGTTTTTTTAATCTTCCCCTTCCGGCCAAGAATCAATCTGAGGGGGATTTTATAAAGGTCTATAAAAAAAGCAAATTTCTTGTTTTTGAAACATTTAAATTTGTTTGACTTTTTTGTCTAAATTGAATAAATGGGGGCGTAAATTTGTTTTTACAATATTTTTTAACCTATTTTTTAAAATGAATGCTGCTACTTCGTCTCCACTTCCAGAATGTAATTTTTTTCGAAATAAAAGCCCATTAGAAGCTCCTCCAGAAGAGATTTTACTTGCTTATAGTTGTGCGGTAGATCAGGTTCATACTTTTGTTTCTCGGGTTAATGACATTTTGAAAAAAAAAGCTAAGCCAAACAAGGCAACAAGAATAGATGTGCATAGAGATCTTCTTAAAGCTGGTGAATTTTTATCATTGGTGGGGACCGGAATGAATAAATTAAGAGGGTTTGATGGAGTGAGGCCGTCGGAATTTTCTGAGGAAGATCTTAAAGAGGCTGTAGAAATTCTTTTGGAAGGAAGCCGAGAAGGACTAAAGCCAATAAAGCCAAGTATTTTTCAGCAAATTATGACATTTCGGTTTATGCAGGTTATGGCTAAGGTGGGAGACGAAAATGCAATAAGATTTTTGGAGTCCAATAAAGGATGTTCTGCAGTCGTCCAACAACTATCTTCCATGCGAAGTGATTAGAGCACCTTATTCCGATGTAGAAAGAAAAGTGAAATGATTCCCAAAATTGCAAAAATACCACTTCCCATCAGAAGGGCGGTGGGGAGGTCATAGAGGTCATTAATCCATCCCATGAAGGGGCCGAAAAAAGCAAAGAATAATCGTCCTACTAGGCTATTAATCGATAAAACGGTTGCCCTCATGTCTGAGGTCACGAGGCGATTTACATAGTCCTGCAGTACTGGTTCAGCAAATCCTCGGGTGAATTGGAAAATCAAAAAGAATCCAATCGCCCAGATTGTTTGATATGTTCCGAGCAAAAAGTATCCCAGTGCGGGCATGCAGAGAAGAATAATGAGAGATTTTTTCCTTCCCAGGAGGGATTCCGTTTGGTCTGCAAAAAATGAAAAAATCCCTGTAGAAAATCGGAGCGCGGCAAAGATGATCCCAAAAAGAACAAGGGGAATCCCAACTAATTTCAAATAGGGTTGGATAAACCAAAACATGGTAATCCCGGAGGTCATCATGATGGCCGCCGATATTGAGAGCCATCTGATTTCGGCATGTTCCACCATTGCAAATTTGATGATTTCAAACATGCTTTTGGATTTTTCTTCTTTATGCCGAGTTGGCTCCTTCAATGTCAATGCCACCAAAAAAGCTAAGAAAAAAGCTACAGCTGTCACTTCATACGGCAAACGCAAACTAATGGTAGCCAAAAATCCTCCCAGGATAGCCGCAGTCCCTTCTGAAAAACTACTCATAGTGGTTATCCGGCCAGAGTATTTTTTGAATTTATTTTCTTTTTTCAGATCTAGAAGTGTGTCATAGAGGATTGCAGAGTTTGTTCCAGAGATAAAACTCATTCCTATCCCCCACAATATTTCTGCTCCCAAAAATCCCCAAAATCCATAAGAGAGTATATAAACCAAGAATCCTAAAAGTCCTAAAAACATTCCGATACAGAGAGAAACTTTTCTGCCGATCCGATCAGAGAAGTATCCAGAGGGGATTTCCATCCCAAGCAACACAACCGAAAAAGCAGATTGAAGGATGAATATTTCTTTCATGGACAATCCGTTCTCCTGAAAAAAGAGTACGGCGATTGCGGTAAAAGCCAAAAACCACTGTAAAAAATTAAAAAGGTTTAGTTTCCAAATGTTTCCTGCAACGGCGGGGGTGTTTTTCATCATGGCCATCATAATCTCAAATCAGAAATCCGCAATTTTCTGAAACTCTTTTCCAGCTCTAAATGTTTGAACGTACTAACATGGCACATATTCGCTGGTTTTTCTCTAAGTTTAGAGAAAAACCTTTCGAGCATCTGCCAAAATGGCGGCTGGATTGTTTCGAGAGGAAAAGAGTTTCCGCAATCCGAATTCCGAAATCGTTAATCTATTCGTTTTATTTGTGCCCCAAGGAATTGAAGATTTTCCACAAAATTCTCATATCCTCGATCGATGTATTGGATATTGGTGATTTTTGTCGTGCCGTCAGCGATCATCCCAGCGAGTACCATCGCGGCTCCGGCTCTCAGATCCCAGGAAGTGACGGTTGTCCCTTTTAGTTGAGCGGGACCGGTGACTTTGGCCTGATGAGCGTTGAGAATTTCTATTTTGGCCCCCATTTTTTCAAGTTCGGAGAGATAAGTGAGACGGTTTTCAAACAACGTCTCAAAGATCTGAGAGGTCCCTTCACACTGTGTCAAAAGTAATCCAAAAGGACTCTGCAGATCGGTAGAAAATCCTGGGAAAATGGCCGTTTGGACTTTTGGGATAGCGGAGAGCTTTTTGGCTGGCTTTATCTCTAGATTGTCTTTGTTCATCTCGAAGTTTGCTCCGGCTCGCTTGAGCACTCCATAAAAAGAAAAAAGTTCTTCGTGGTTTACGTTTTTTATCGTGATGTGGCTGTAGGTGATAATCCCCGCGACGGCATAAGTTCCGACCAAAATTCCATCCGGTGAGATTCGGAATTCTCCCCCTTTGAGATTTTCGGTGCCTTTGATTTTGAGATGGTGAGTGCCGATGCCTTCGATTTGAGCCCCCATTTTCTGCAACATCCGGAGGACAGAGCAGACATGGGGTTCTGCCGCGGTGAAGTAGACATCACATTCGTCTGCTTTCCCCGCCAAAAAGATCGCCAGATTTTCGGTTCCGGTTACGGAGGCTTCTGGCAAGAGGATTCGATGCCCTTGGATTTCTTTTTTATCAAATTTGAGATGTATGTGTTCTGGGGCCGCGATTTCTTTTGCGCCGAGAACTTTCATCCCATCGATGTGGATAGAGTTTGGTCGAGCACCAATTACACAGCCGCCGGGTTGGGGAATTTTTACTTCTCCGAACCGGGCCAAGATCGGTCCCATCAGCAGGATAGTAGCTCGTAGTTTTTTAGCTTTTTCACATTTGGCCAACTTGGTGGGATCCATGTTTTTTGCTTCGATTTCGACAATTTTTTTCTTCTTATCATGGATAACGGAGACACCCATTTCTTCGAAGATTTCTAACAATGTAAAAATATCTCCGATGTTTGGCACATCATGGAAGATACATTTTTCTTCTGTGAGGAGGGCGGCGCAGAGCATCGGGAGACTTGCGTTTTTGGCACCTGGGATGGTGATTTCTCCTTTTAGTTCATTTCCGCCGGTGACTTCGAAGTGGCTCATGTTAAATCAATTAACAATTAAGAATTATCAATTATCAATGCTTTTGTAAAATTTTTATTTGTTTTTATAATTCAGGAAATGAAAAAAACCTGCACCGTCTCTGGAAAAGAGTTTGAGATTTCTGATCAAGAAATTGCCCTTCGTAAAAAACTTGGCATTGAAGGATTACCAGAAGTTGTTCCTCAGATTCGTTTTAGAAACTTGGGAGCTTTTTGGCAACATTGGAATCTGCATAAAAGAAAATGTGATTTCTCTGAAAAACCAATTATTTCTGTTTTTTCCGAATATTGTCCTTATCCGGTGTGGCACAAAAATGAATGGATCAAAAATGCTAACCCTCCGGGAGCGGACTTTGATGAAAATAAGGAAATATTTCCTCAAATGTGGGAATTTTTTCAGAAATCTGCAATTCCTCATAATTTCCAAAGTCACAATGAAAATTGTGAATACACGGATGATTTTTGGTATTCTAAAAATTGCTATTTGTGTCATTCCGGGCAAAAACAAGAGGATGCAAGGTACAGTTATGGTTGTGACAGCATCAAAAATTCTTTTTGGTGTGTGTTTTCAATGAATTCAGAATTATGCACAGATTTAATAAATTCAAAAAACTGTTTTGAAAGTTTTTACTTACTTAACTGCAAAAATGTACAAAATTCTGCTTTTTTGTACGACTGTCGGAATTGTTCCAACTGCCTTTTTTGTTTTAATCTGAGAAATAAAAAATATTGTTTTGGAAATCAACAGCTGACCAAAGAAGAATTCGAAAAAAAGAAAAAAGAATGGGATTTTTCTAATCAAACAACCTATCAAAAAGCCAAAGAATTTTTTATGGAAATGATGAAGGGGTTAGCTTGGCACAGAGCTTTAGAAATTGATAAATCAGAAAATACTTCCGGAAATTATCTTTCAAATTGCAAAGATTGTGTTGACTGTTTTATGACATCAAAACATGAAAATTGTGTACACGATGTTTTTTCAGGGCCCGATTCTGTTGGAACTTTAGATTCATTAGGAACAGTGGGGGCACAATGGAGTATTTCTTCAGTTCTTCCAGTTTTTTGTTATGAAACGAAATTTTGTTTTAGTACGGATCATTCTAAATTTGTGGAATATTCTGCCTTTCTAAAGAATTGTGAGAATTGTTTTGGTTGCTGTGGTTTGGTTGGGAAAAAATATCATATCTTCAATAAACCTTATTCTGAAGCAGAATACTTTGCACTCAAAGAAAAAATCGTTGCTCATATGAAATCTACCGGAGAATATGGACAATTTTTCCCCGGTTATTTTGCGGCAAATCCGTACGACGAAAGTTGGTCGAGCTTTCATTTTCCGCTTTCTCAAGCCGAACAAGAAAAACTAGGATTCCGATTGCAAGAAAACGAAGAAAGAAAAAATGAAAATTACAGTTCCCCCACAGAAATTCCCGACTCTTCTGAAGACGTAGATTTGTCCATTACAAAAAAAACCTTTTGGGATGAAAAAGCCAAAAAGCCTTTCCAAATTCAAAAAGCCGACATCGAGTTTGCTCAGAAATTAAACATCCCACTCCCAAATGAATTCTATATTTCCCGAATTCAAGACAATTTCCGATGGTTATTTTTTGATGGAAGTTTGAGAGAAACTACTTGTGGGAAATGTAATGTGGAAATCAAAACCAATTGGCCCGAGAAGTACGATGGAAGAATTTTGTGTGAAAAGTGTTATCTTGGTATCATAAAATAAGATGAAAAAGGTTTGTACTGCCAGCGGCAAAGAATTTGAGGTCACAGAAGAAGATCTCAAGTTCTATGAAAAAATCGGAATGCCCACACCGACTCTTTGCCCAGAAGAACGACAAAGACGGAGACTTACATGGCGAAACGAGCGGAAATTATATTGGCGAAAATGTGATGCAACAGGCAAAAAAATTCTTTCGATTTATGCGCCAGAGAGTCCTTTCACTGTTTACAACGCTGAGTACTGGTATTCTGATCAGTGGGATCCCAAAAACTATGGACAGGATTATGATTTTAATAAGCCTTTTTTTCAGCAATTTCGAGAGCTGATGGAGCGTGTACCATTGATCGCTCGTTCGGTTTTTGCCAATGAAAACTGTGATTTTGTAAATCGTGCCAGCTGGAACAAAGACTGCTACCTCATAATTGATGGAGGACGAAATGAAAAATGTTTTTATAGTGAATCAATTGGTAATTCTCAGTTTTGTGCAGATGCTTCTCATCTAGGGAAATGTGAACTGTGCTATGAGTGTGAAGATTGTGAGAATTGTTACGATTGTCGATTTGTTCAGAATTCTGTTAACTGTTCAGAATCCTGGTTTCTCAAAAACTGTATTGGATGTTCGAATTGTTTCGGTTGTATCAATCTTCACAATAAACAGTACTACTACCTCAATGAAAAATATACCAAAGAAGAATATGCGAAAAAAATAAGTGAGCTAGGGCTAGAAAATCATTCAAATTTGAAAGATTTACGGGTTTATTACATGGAATTTGTTGAAAAATATCCGCACAAATATATTCACGGAACCAAGAATGAAAATTCAATTGGAGATCATTTAAATTCTACTAAAAACTGTCAGTTTTGTTTTGACGTATCACGATCTCAGGATTGTAAATATCTCTATGACTGCACGGATGCCAAGGATTGTTATGACGTACACTCTTTTGGGCAAGAAGGAGGTATTGAGCGGTGTTATGAATGTCATGAAATCGGGAATGGAGTTCAAAATATTTACTTCGGAGACAGTATTGTCGAAGGATGTCATGATTTGTATTATTCTAAGGATTGTGATCACTGCCACGATGTTTTTGGCTGCATCAGTTTACGACATGCGGAGTACTGCATTTTCAATAAGCAATACACGAAAGAAGAATACACTCAGTTAGTCCCAAAAATCATTCAGCACATGCAACAGACAGGCGAAGCGGGACAATTTTTTCCAACGGAAATTTCGCCTTTTGCTTACAATGAAACCGCAGCTCAAGAATACTATCCTATGACGAAGGAAGAGGTGCTGGCGAAAGGGTGGCGATGGCGAGACGAGGATGACAAAAACTATCAGTCTCAGACCTATGAAATTCCAGATTCTATCCATGAGGTGGAAGAAAACATTTGTAATGAAATACTCGCTTGTGAGGATTGTGGTAAAAACTATAAAATTCAAAAATCTGAATTAGCGTTTTATAAAAAACTGTCCCTTCCAATCCCGAGGAAATGTGCCAATTGTCGGTATTTGGAAAGGAAAAAGCTTAGAAATCCAAGGATTCTCCATAATCGGACGTGTGATAAATGTGGCGTGGATATTCAGACGACTTTCGCTCCAGATCGACCTGAAAAAATATATTGCGAAAAATGTTATCTACAAGAAGTGAACTAAGCGAATTTTCGTTTTTTTTGACTTTTTCTTCAAGATGAATATAATGTAAACATAAATCCTACACGTAGTTTTGCTACGCCACGGGTGACAAACAAGGAAAGTTTGCTACGGCAAGCTTTTTTTGTATATTTGGGGACGCTCTCTGTGTGGAGGGGGCGTAGCTTAACTGGTAAAGCGTGCAGGATTGTCACCCGTAAGATGCCAGTTCGAAACTGGTCGCCTCCACCATCAGAGGGCGTAATAAAAAACAGAATGAGCAAACTCATCCTGTTAGGCCCGGAGGCAAATAAAAGTCCCGAAGGACAGTGTTAATAATATTTATATTTCTAAAAAAAGCAAATTTTTATGAAAAAAACCTGCGCCGTCTCCGGAAAAGAATCGACAAAAAATCCCAATGAATGAAGTGAATTGTTGGATTTTTGTCGTCCTGAACTTTATATTAAATTTGATTTACTCGTGAAGGATCTATAATTCTCCAAAAATGCAAAAAAGAACTTGTGTTGTATCAGGAAAAGAATTCATTCTTACAGAAGAAGATCTCAAGTTTTATGAAAAGATGGGGGTTCCCACTCCCACTTTGTGTCCGGAAGAACGACAGAGGCGAAGGTTGGCCTGGAGAAATGAACATAAGCTTTATCGAAGAAAATGTGACGCTACTGGAAAAAATTTGATTTCTATGTATCAACAAAACACTCCTGGAAAAGTTTATGATATTAATTATTGGTGGAGTGACAACTGGGATCCAAAAGATTATGCTCAGGATCTTGATTTTAACCGACCATTTTTTGAGCAATTTAATGAACTATTTTTAGCGGTTCCAAGGTTTAG
>CAYFMH010000083.1:0-7066 GCA_964344165.1 uncultured Candidatus Peribacteria bacterium
ATTTTATTGATCGGATTTATCAAAAAAATATTTTTTTATTAAAATATCATAAAAACAAAAAGAGTTTTTTTTAGATGTGACCGCCTATGGCAACTACTTCATCTTCTTTTTGAGCAAAAACAACTTGATGCGGAAAATGCGGGGGTGATCCATGATGTCGTCTTTCATCCAGATGAATCACATTATCTTCAGATGGTTTCCATAAATTTTTGTTGTAATGTTCTCTTGTTAGAAGACCATTTTTTCCTTTTTTAAAGGTGGTTATTCCACAATTTTCTGGTCTTTGTTCGCCATCTTTTTCGATGAATTCTTCTCTGCTCCAGTTTTCAAGTTTCCCCATAAGAGCGAGAATCACTCGATGGTGTGTTATGTTCATTACATGTTGTCCAGGATGTTCTGCCATTACCATCTCTAGATGTCTTGCAACTCTGGCTTTTACATCGATTTGACTTTCTCCATTTGGATAGCGGTGAGAGTAGGCCCCTTCTTTTTCACAAAGTAAACCATCTTTGGGATTTAAAACCAAATAAAGCCAACGATCGTTGTAGAGCGTTCTTAATCCCATTTCTTGTTCTCTTAATCTTTCATTTTCAAAAACTTCGACGTCTTTTAATTCAGGACATCCTTCTTGGAGGCCTTCGAGGGTTTGTTTTACTCTGAGATATGGAGAAATATAGATAACATCAGGAATTGTTTCTAAGAAATTTCTTAGATTTTTTCCAGTTAAAACCGCTTGATGCCATCCTGCTTCTGTAAGGGGTGTATCTGCGTCACTATATGAAGTTTGAAGTTCATTTACAATTTTTATTGCCGTTTCACGAAGAGAAGGAGAAGGGAATTCCCCCATAAGAACTTTTAAAGTTCTTTCATTTATTTCCATTTGCCCCCATTCTCTTCGAAATTCTTCACAAAAATCCTGATATTCGGGCATTTCTTGTTTTTTCCGAACCAGTTTATTGTATTCAGATTCTGCGTGTCGAACTATGGTTAATTGAGCAGGGCAATTCATGATAAACTTTTTATATACTTGTAAATATATTTTTGTCAAGTTTTTCTTTCAAAAAAAGCATTATGCTCCTTAAAAATGTCTAAGTTCCCTCACGCTCAGTCGAGTCTTTTTGACTCGGAAAAAAAAAGGCGAAATCCAGAAGACCTCGCTTAGCAATAGGATTAATGTAAAACATCAATCCTACGAAAATCCTTTAGTAGGATACAAATGATTCTCCCACTCTCCAAACCTCTCCAGGTTTTCTTACTTCTGCCCATATGTTTACAGTTTCTTCAGTTACTCCATGTACTTGAGTTCTAAAATCTTCTACACAACAAATAATAAATTCCCTTTCAGATTTAGAAGACGGATGCTCGCAAACACGCCTTCCATCGACCCAATTAGAATGAGGGCAATCAACTCTCGCCATTTGCCCACCATCTTTTAAAAAATCACCAATAAATCCGTTTCTAGGACTTACCATGAGCTGGTCTTTTGTCGGACATTTTAATTCTTCAAAACTATCAACTTCTGCAAGAGGAAAGTCTATTACTTCTAGTTGTAATGGATAAAAAAACCTTTTTTTTACAGGATCAAAATGATCATGAGGGGTTGATTTGAAGTGATCTGACTCTAATGTCATTTTATTATTGATTAAATTGAGTAAAAAATAATTATTTACACCTATTTGTCAATTTTTTTTTATTAAAATTTTATTAAAATTTATCATTTCCAACACTGAGGATCCCTCGCATACGGATCGTGCTTTACCGCCTCCGACATACAGTAGCTAGGAAATAAATCAAAAGTTGTTGCTTTTCTTTCGTTTATTGCATCAAGTGAATTGTTGGAAGCATCTTTTCATTCATAATAGAGAACATATGATTCATTTGTGATTTTTTCTGAGTGAACTTGTTTTTTGGCTTGTCTAAGCCATTTTTTTGCGATCTTCTTTGTGATCTTGGGATGAAAGTGGGTACTTTTGCGTATTTTTTCATGGAAAACCCCACTGTTTAATCTTCTTTTAATCTTGTGTCCGCATACTTTGAACTATCTTTATTTCTTTAACCCCCTAAATAAGATGAGTTCCAATTCTGAAAGTGCCAAGCGATTGGCCAATGCTCTGGCCAAAGTAGCCAGTGAGTTCCCGGAGGCCTTCGATGGCAGCGGACAAAAAATCCGTGGGGCCAACAAGAATGCCCAGTCCCTGAACAAACGACAGATATTGTCGGTGATTTCCCGATGGGAAAAAGACGAGGCTAAAGTACAAAAGCTGGAAAATGCCTGGGATGCCGCGAGGAAAAAGCGAGATGAAAATCTATCTGCTCGCTTGGAATCGCTGAGGGCCACCCGAGAGTGGCTGCAGTATCATTATCCAGAAAAAAATCATCCGGTACGGAAGCGATTTGAGGAGTTAGTGCGGTAGTTTTGGGATTGGTATGGGGAATCGCAAAACGTTTCGGACGGGGGTATCCACCTACGCCCCCCCTACATTAAAATTTTGGAGGACGGGAAGGCTTCGGTGGACATGGGGACTTATGATAAAAATAGCAAACCCCGTCCGGCCTAAGAAAAAAATCTTAAATTTTATCTAAAAGGAAATTAAAATCTTCTGGGCGAGTCAAAATCAATAAACTTCCTCCTGCTTTTAGTTTTAGTGCAGAAGAAACGACCCCTATTAAATTACTATTTTGATCTGCCACTACAGAACTTCCAGATAGGCCACCAACATTTCCCAGTGGAATCTTCATGACAATTTTGTTTCTTCCATAATCAGAACAAGAACCTCTAGGGAGATTTATGTATGGAGGAAATTCTTCAATATACCCTACTTTTCCGCGTATTACATATGTTGTATTTCCTATCATGCCAACTACATTTACTCTTTCCCCATCCATTTCTTTTGCAGAAGTTCTTAATACTCCTTTATATTCGAGAATTTCATCTGCCTTCCCGACAGAAGGATCTAAACCATGTTTTCTCAAATCTTGAATAGGAGTTATCGCAATATCTCTACAAAAAACACTTATACTTTCATCCACATACCCCTCCAAGGAATGTCTTGCAGAAAGCAGATAAATTTTACCTCCTTTTTTTAAAAGAATCCCATTGCTTCCTATTCTAAGAGGTCCTGCTATTAAATGATTTATTTTTACCCTCGGAAAAGGGGGCCCTACTTGATATTTATCCACAGAGGCCATAGGGAGCTTTGCTATTTTTTCTTCAAAATTTTCTGGCACTAGAGCCTGTATTTTTCGAGAAAAAGTACTTGCGACAAAGAAAGAACCTATAGAAGTAAGGAATTTTCTTCTTGTATTAAAGTTTTCTTGGAGATCTGAGTTCTCTGAAAATTCTTTATTCATTTGTTGTAAGATTATAAATAAAATTAATTTTGTCAAATAAAAATAATTTGACAAGATTGAAAAATTAAATAAGAGAGTATGTGAATTTGTATTTTTAAATATTTATTATGTCAAATATTGGTACTGCAGACACTTCCTGGGAAATAGATTCTTCTACAGGATCTACAGAAGAAATTCAAAAACTTTCATTGAGAGAGCGTTTAAAATTGTTTGGCCTTGGTTTTTCTGAAGTCAAAAGAATTTTTACAGAGCCAACACGAAGTCGAGTGCGAAGAATACTAAGATTAGTTGGTAGAATGTCTGGTGCGGAGGCCATTTCTGCTGATTTGAGAAAAGAAAAAGATTTCTTATTAGAACTAGTGGAAAGGAAAGGAGAAAAATTAAAAGATACCTTAGCTGAACTAGCTTTAACACAGCAGAGACTAAGACAACAGCAAGAAGAAAAAGAAGAGGCTCAAAGGAAATGGCAAGAATTTGCTACCCGGAGTGCAACACAAAAACAAACCATTTCAAAACAGGGGAGTGATTTAGCGGATTTACGAAGAAAATTGAATCATGCAAATGCTTCCCAAAAAGATCGAGAAATTCCAGAAAAAACCAGAGCTTTATTTTTAATACAAGATGTAATTATGCATTTGGGGCAGGTAGTGAGCGGTCTGAGTGGTTTCGAAAAGGAATTAAATGGTATAGCCATGAATTTAGGAAAATCTTTAACAGAGGGGGAAGCTGGAGAAATTCCATTGATAATAGAGATTAAACGTTTCGCAGAAGTGGAAAGTGAAATAAGAGAAATTGTAGAGGCTTTTCAAAAAACAACGAATGAGGGGGGCGAAGAAGTGCTTTTAGTTGAAAATCCTATGTTTGAATTAGCCGCACAGACTTATCACGAGGCATTAGAGTTGAGAAAGGACCACCTGAAATGGAACGAAGCTTTTGAAGTTCTAGTACGATCGTTGGGATTGTTTCAAGCAGCAAAGCATTTCGAAGATACGGTAATTGCTCAGCATGAATCGGCTGAACCAGATGATGGACTTACGGCAGAGCAACGGCAAGCCATCAACGTCCTGACGGCAAAAAATGCTGATTGGCTGGAAGACCGAGAAAATGGACCATGGCTCAAGAACTTTTATGAAGTTTTGGGCGTTGATCCAGAAGCTCCTCCTGGAGATATTGACAAAGCTTACAAAGCAAAAGTTCGAGAAACTCATACAGATACCAATGGAGGGGACCATGCTGATATTGCTGCAATAAATGTAGCAGCTGGAGTCTTGAAAGAGCAGAAACAACGACAAGACTACGATCATTATTTTCGTATTTTTTATCCTTAGTCTTTAATTTTTTTTATTATTTAACTTTTCTAAATTATGGGAAATTCAGTTATTAAATTCGGTGCTGGGGTGGCTACTCTGGGAAGCCGTCCAGGAAGTGGGACAGCTCTAGAGGCAATGAAACCAAAAGAGGTTGGGCTTCCGAAATCTCCAGAAACAGATTCGAGAGGATCTTTGGCCACTATACAGGCAGAGCTCAATCGAGTGAAAATGCGTACTCTTTTTGCTCTGGATTTTTCTGCTTCAACGACCCGCGTTATTGGGGACTTTATTTGTTCGGTAGAAGATATTGATCGAATGATTGCGGGAGAGTTTCGTGATACAGATGTATTTTTTGGGAAATTTGATGGAGATTATCCTCAAGTAGCTATTTCACGAAAAGGAGACACCAGTTTTCTAGATCGTAGAAATCGGCAAACCGGCCATTGGGAATCAACTATTTCTGCTTTTTTGAAGCACGTAGAAGATGAAAGAATGTTCGAATGTGTCCATGAAAATAATCAATCAGTTTTGATGATTTTTGTAGATGCGAGAGGCTTTGATGGTGCAGATCTAGCAGAGGGAGTGGCTTATCTAAAAAAGCAAGATGTACTTATTTTTGTTTTTTATGAGAAAACAGAATATGATGACAAGTCTTGGTTTTCTAAAAATATTATAAAACCATTGGGAGAAAGTGGAATTTTAATCGATTATCGCCAGATAAACACCAAAGAAATTATGCGTTTGATAAAAGCCTGTCTCAAATATGCAAAGACAACTCAAGCGGCAAAAAAGACCGGGACAAAAGGAGGGGGACAAATCTCTTTTAAGAATTTTCTTCAAACTCAGGGGATAGACACTAAGGGTGTTTCGCAAGGAGAACCTTTATTACAAATAGTTCATAAAAAATAGTAGAAATGGAAAAAGAAAGAAGCAGCTTCGAGTATCCCCAACTTCTAGCAAGGGAAATTCCTACAGCTCATGAATTAGCTCCATTTGAATTGGAAAAAGAAAGTTCCTTATCTCCTGAGGCGGCAGAGAGGACGGCCAAAAAAATGTTTGAATGTATTGAATTGTTAGAGCCTTTAGAACGAGATAAATTTTTATTGTCGCTTCTATGGGGACGTCCTAATATGGTCAAAAGAGGGATCATGGAGTTTGCTTATCTAAATATGGAAGAGGTAATTCCTGGAGATTATTTTGATGGCTCAGATGTCGTCTTAGAAAAAGCCTGGGAACGATTTTCAGAACCATTAGAAGAACTTTTGACACGACTGGCAGAGATAGATATGGGGAGGATGGAATCAATGTTGAATATCATCTTGAATAGCCTGAATAGATCAGAGACAGGAGAACCTCCAAGAATAACGTTAGAAGAATTAAAACCAGAATCTTTGGATCGCATAGGATATAGAGCAAAAATTTCTATCCACGGCGGATTGGGGGGGACCTTAGAGGAGTTATTAGTCAAGAGATTAGAAGTGGATATAAAAGGGCACTTGCTTTATGATTTTTTGAACGAAGATTTTGATCCAAAAGAAACCTTGGTTGAGGATCTTCTTTTGCAAATTTTAATACAAAATCACTTCTATAATTCTATGGGGTATCATCCACTAAATCTAATAAGCCCAGTAATGAGAGATGATTGGCGAGACGAACATAAAAGAGTATGTGAGGCTATTTTAAATGGAAAGGTGGGGCCTCAAGAAAGGATAGGAGCGGAAGATCGGAGTATCATGGATTTCTTACTAAAAGGAGAGAGAGAACAGAGGTTGAATAAAATGGAAGGCTGGCCAGTGATAGGGGGAGTTGTAAGATTTTTTAGAGGACGGGGGAGGCAGGCCATAGGTGATAATTCTTAAGTTATAGAATGGAAAACCCCACAGAAATTTTACTCAACATTCCAACCCCTCTCGATCGAGAAGTGACAAGCCAGATGATCATTGAATTTTTGAGCCAGCCTCAAATCGAAGCGATAAATGAAAAACTAAACCAAGAAAAAGGATGGCGGATAGTGGTCAGTTCTTCTTCTGAGCCAGGAATTGCACTTTTATCCGGCGGAAGGATGCTGGATGAAGTAAGAATTTACCAAAATTTAGTTGAAAGTGACTCAACTTATTCCTGGGCCTTACAAAGAGGAAACATCGGGAAGTTTAATCCCGAAGCAGCACAAGTATTGGAACAAGAAGTGGTACCGGCGTTGTTAGATTTTGTGGCTGGTTATGGAAATTTGGGGGCGAGAGTGAGAAGATTGATAAAAAGAGGATAAACATTTATTTTTTGTTAAAAAAAGTTACACTTTTTTTGCAATGCCTAAATATTGCTTCGACAAAAACAAAATCATGGCCGAGCAAGAAATCGAATTTTGCCCGGTGGATAAAATTACGCAGCAAACAGTGGATGAATAC
>CAYFMH010000084.1:0-7003 GCA_964344165.1 uncultured Candidatus Peribacteria bacterium
ATACTATCCTCATTATATCACATAACCCACTTTGAGAAAAAAAGAACCAAAAAAGTCTTGACAAAAATATTTTTATGATTATATATGGTTTTGACATTTAAATTATTATTCTTAAATTTTTCGCCATGTCAGAAACTACTATTGATCGTCTTCAAGCGGAAGAAAACAAAGCCGCTTATGATTCTCGCCAAGCGGAGCGAGATAAACTTATTGAGGCTCTTGAAGGAGCAAAACAAGCAGAAGATAAAGCAGGACTTCTCAAAGCCTTGAAAGAAGCGGGATTAGCTTTTGGAGAAGGTTTTGAAAATAAAGAACTTTCAGAAATTCAAAAAGCCGTAGATGACGCTATTACAGAGCTTCAAGAATATTCGGCTAATATAGTTGTGGCGGTTGCTTCTACAAAAGATGGTGTAGAGGAAGAAGTAGTAAAAGCAGAGGCTACTACTAATCCAGAAGTAGAAGCAGGAGAACCAGTGTCCATAGAACGAGCCAGAGAAATTCTGGGAGAACATCTGCAAACTACAGAAGATGTAGATACTATGCTCGAAGCTGATGGTTGGCGTGTTGTTAATTCCGAAAGCTACCCAACAACCCTCAACGCAACAGAAAAAGAATTGCAGGATTATGTAGCACACGCTATAGCCAACACGAGAGAAAAAGAAGGACGAGATCAGACTCCATGGGTTTCGATTGAAATTAAACAAGTTGAAAATATTGAAACTGGAAAAAAAGAAGATATGACCGATGAATGGATCCTTAACTGGCTCAAAACCACAAAGAACCCGAACCTAAAAGGGAAATATGCAGAATTTACTGGATATGCACGAACAAAGGCAAGAAAACAAGTCGGAAACGGAGAATGGTATTATATGTTCTCAGACGGAGTAGCAGGCTCAAATGAGAGTGAAACTTGTAGTGGAACAGAGAAGGGACAAGTAGAGTATCTGACAGGAAAGCTAGGATCAGGGGAAATGGCACTCGATCCAAATTTATTCAAGGCAGCAGTTTTACACTGTTCTAAAACAGGAGAAATGCGTTTTGACGACATTTGGGTGCGAACAGAAGGAAAAGATACCGCTGGCGACCGCGTCCGCTTCGGCTCGTGGGCTGGTGACGGCGAGTTCGGGCTGGACGGCACGCGCCCTGACTATGCGTATGACTTTTTGTTCGCCTCCCGTGGCAGTCGTTCTCCTCGGAACTTCCAGTTCTTCACAAAAAAGAGGCTCTCAAAAAGGTCTCTTTTTTATTGTTGTAGTTTTCTGATCCATCCTCCCAACATACGACCAATCTCATCCATAAAACCTTGAAGCACAATATATTTCTTTTGGTCTATAGCTTTTACATCGTGTGCTAATCGGACAAAAACTCGTAGTATATCCAGATCATTACTCACTTGTTGTAATTGCTGTGGACGTTTTTCTCTGGTGAGATGACTGGTTTGGAGAAGTCCACTAAGGATGTCCAAGCTTTTTTCTTCGCACTTTTTCCAGAGCGTATGTCTTTCAAGTTTAGAAACTGAATGTTGAAATTCATGTAAAGTCTTGAAAAGATCGTAGGCTTTCTGAAAGATAGGGATGTCGAAATTATCAGCCATTTTATGAAAATTTATACAAATATTTTTGAAGAAATGACCTCGTTGGAGCGTCTTTTTGATTCTTGGGGGAAGTTTAGACGAGGAAAAACAAAAAGGAAAGACGTTCAAATTTTTGAAAGGAATTTAGAGGCTAACGTATTTCATTTGCACAGGGAGCTACAAGCCCAAACCTACCAACACGGAGATTATCATGAATTTTTTGTCCACGATCCCAAAATCCGGCATATCCGAAAGGCGTGTGTCCGAGATCGTCTGATCCATCAGTCGGTTTATACCTCACTGGTGCGGATTTACGAACCAAAATTTATTTTCCACTCTTTTTCTTGTCGTGAAGATAAAGGAACACATAAGGCGTTAGACTTCTTTAGAGGTATGACACTCAAAGTAAGCAAAAACAATACGAAGCCTTGCTTTGCCCTCAAATGCGACATACGAAAATTTTTTGACAGCGTAGATCACGAAACGCTCCTCAATCTCCTTGAGCGAGTAGTAATAGACGAAAAATCTCACTGGCTTTTTAAAGAAGTGATTAGCAGTTGCATACTTCAATTTAGTGACCAACGAAAACGAGGACTACCGATCGGAAACCTCACCTCTCAAATCTTTACCAACATTTACCTCAACGAACTGGATCAATTCGTAAAACACCAACTTCGACAAAAATACTATATCCGATATGCTGATGACTTCTTTATTCTCGATCAGAAAGAAGATTTTCTTGCCTCACTCATCCCTCAAATCAGATATTTCCTCGACACACACCTGAAACTCGAACTTCATCCAAAGAAAGTCTCGATCAATAAGCTCTCGCAAGGGATCGACTTTCTAGGCTACATCACGTTTGAACACTACCGGATCATCCGTACGAAAACCAAAAGACGTATGCTCAAAAAAATGAAGGTTCGATTTACCGAATACTTCTCCGGCACGATCATCAACGAAACGATGAGACAAACTTTGAACTCCTACTTGGGTGTTTTGTCTCATGGCGATAATTTCACTCTCACACAGGAAATAAAGGTAACATATTGGTTTAGCGAGGACTGATCTATTTCTCTTTTCTCCCGTGTTTCATCTTTGCTGATCTGGCTTTCTGAAATTCTTTCAAGTCGTCCTCAAAAAATACTCTACCCGAAGATATTTGCTGAAAAGGAATGTCGTATTTTTCCATAAGCTCAAAAAAGCGGGGGTGAGAAACCTCGATAAACTTGTGTGCGTCTCCATAGCCGAGAACCGAAGGGCGTTTTGCTTTGGGGAAACTGATTCTTTCTACGCCTTTTTTCCAATGATCTCGAAAAAAATGTAAATCTTCTTCAAAGAAAACTCGTCCGTGGGAGGTCTTTTGGCAGGGAATGTCGTATTTTTTGATAAAACGGAAGAATTGAGCGTCGCTTATCTCTAAAAACTGATACGCGTCTCGAAAGCCGTAGAGTTTGTAGTGTTTATTCATTGTAAAATAAAATTTTACTTGACAAAGACACTACGAACACCTACAAACTAATTACAGAACTTAAATAATCTCATAACTATCTAAAAAATGAGAACTGCTAACTCCGAAGAAAATTTGCTCATACTTGAAATCGAAGGACTGATATTTGAGGCTAGTGTGGAGCTAGACACTCCCGACAAGCCAATCATTTTTGTAGATGTGTTAAGTGAGGATCGTTTAACTCTCCAAAAATTTGTTATTAGTCCAAAAGGACTAGCGAAAATTTCTAAAGTCCTTAAAGACGCCGCTGATGAAAGCGAAAAGAGATATGAAAAATACTGGAAAGAAGAAAGAAATTAGAGATTATTTTTTGTAAAACTCCTCAAACACCTTTTCTAGTCCGGATTTTTGGAAGTGTATTTTCGTAAATCCTTTCTTTCTATAAATATTATAGGCTCGGAGTCGGCTTTCTTCGGAGGCGGAAAGGATTTTCTTGGATCTTTCGGAGGCTTTCGCTACTTCGGGAGCGAGTTTTTGTCTTTTGGAAAAATCTTTCTTTCGTTTTTCGAAGAGTTCTTGATCAATTTCTCCTCGCTCGAGTAGGCGTTTTTGAGCTTTGAGCCAGGTTTTCGCGTCGTCTTTTGTGATGGTTTCGGTGTAGGATCTTTCACGGATCTTTTCCCACTCGCTTTTTCCTTCATTGAGAGAGAGTTCGGATCGGAAGAGTCGTCGATAGTCTTTTGTTTCGCCGCTTACAAGATCAATAGCTCCGGAGAGTGTCGTGGTGGCGGGTCGAAAAGGAAGTCCGGTCGCGGATCCGGCGACTGTTTTGAGATCGTTTATAGCGGCGGCAATAGATTTTTCCTTCAATACTTCTCCGGCGGCTTTTTGTTGGATCAATTTCGGTATGCTTCCAAAAAGATCGGTGAGGCTATTCATAGCGGAAAGAAGGGGGCTTCCTTGAAAGTCCCATCTCTCTCCGGCGAGTTTTCCGGAGGCGGTTTGAACGAGGTTTCCGAAGGCGGGATAATAGTTGAAGGCCCCGAGTCCGGCGGCCCGTAATTGATTTGTGCCGTCGTATTCGAAGCCGTCGGAAACGTATTGAAAAACGGAGGGGAGCACTACCCAATAAATCAAAAATCTTTTTGTGTATTCGGCTTGAAGAGAGGCTTTTTTAAGTCCGGAGACGCCTTTTCTTCCTTTGCTCATTTCCTCGGTGATAGTTTCGATGTTTTTCTCAATATTGATTCCCTCGGTAAGTTCTCGGAAGGCGTTAGCTTCTGCTTCACTCATGGCGTTAAATCCTCTTTTGTTTAGAAAAGCACGAAGGGCGACGCCTGTTTGTCTCCAATAAGCGATTGGAGTGGTTTGAAACATAGTGAAGATCTTCCCCAGGGATCCGCTTCTTTGGAGTTTTGAGAGGTCTTCTATGTCGGAGGCTTGTTGTGAGAGCTTGGTAGCTTTTTCGAATTCAAAAATAGCCTTCTTTTGCGCTTCTTTTTCGGAGAGTCCTTTTTTTAATCCTTTCTTGAGTTCGTATTTGTAGCGGGCCCATCCGCCATTGAGGATTGCGAATTTGTCTCCGTTCTTTACGAGAAACATGGAGAGTTCGACGAGGTTTTTGGATCCGGAAACTTTTTGAAAGGCGGTTGATTTAGCCGCGTCCTTTAGATCCCTTTCGAATCCGAGACTATATCGGGCTTTCATGAGATCGGAGGAATTCATAAGGGTTCGAAAGTTTTTGACGGGGTTCGTCCAAAAATCAAAAGCTCCGGCGGTGAATTCGTGGAGTGGTACTTCGTCGGCATAAGCGGGAAAGGAGGTAAGTTGTTTGAGAAATACGTTCAAATTGAGTCCGATAACGGAGGTTGTGAAGTTCTTTCTAAATTTGTCGAGGGTGGTGTAAGTGTCTCCTTTTGTGGCTTGATCGGAGGCCATGTCGTCGATCAAGTTGTCGAGTTGGTGCATGGCTTTTTTTCCATGAAATTCTTTTATGGATTTTCGAATTTCTTTGTTCCCAAAAACCGATCGAATATCCTTCATAGGCTTTGCAAAGTTTATGAAGTGCGTCATTTGGTCGATGTGCTTTTGGAGCTTGAAGGAAGCGTCTTCAAACTTGAGCGGTTGGCGGTGCGAGACTCGGGCTTTTATGGCTCCTGGGGTAGTAGAAGATTTTTTCGTCTCTTCGATAAGCATGAGGGCGTCGGTTTTGGCAGTTTCCACGTCCACACTTCGAGGCCAATAGTCGGGATTGTTTGGGAATTTTACGCCGTAAATTTCCTCGTATAGCGGCGTTACTTCGTCTCGGATCTGTTTGGTGAGGTCTTGCATGAAATCACCAAACTTGAGCATTTCCGGAGAGATGGAGTCTTCTATGGCGTCGATCATTTCTGATGTATAGAGATTGTCTTCTTGAATCTTTTTGAAGTTTTCGGGATCCTTGCTCATAAGGTGAAAATCAAGCGCCTCTTGTTCGCTCATTTTGAGGCTTACTTCGTTTCCGGATTCGTCTTTGTAGGTTCCGAGGTTTTTCTTTTCAAAAGTCTCATGAAGACGTTTTTTGAATTGTCCTTTTTTGGATTGAAAGGCTCCGATTTTTGAAGGAGTAAAGAGTTCTTCGGCTTTCTTTTGGATCTGTGTTTCGAAGTCGAGCAACATCATATTTTTTGAGTTTCGGGCTCGATGTACGTTTTCCCCGAAAATACTAAGTTTGCTTCGAAGGGGTTTCGAAGTGCGATCGAATCGTGAGAGTTTATCGAGGAGTGTTACCCATCCTTGAGCGGTATCGTCCCATCCTCGAAGCGTGTCGGCAAGGGGTTTTTCGTCGTGGGGATCAAGTCCAATCGCTCGAGCACTTGGCGGCTTGCCTCCGGTAATAGTTTCTTTTGCGTTTGTGCGAATCGCTTCCATTCGAAGCTTTCGAGTTTCGGCGGCTTCTTTTCGAAGGGCCCGTCCTTTTTCTTTGATCAATTTTATACTCTTGAGGGCTTCGGTGAGCTCGCTCGAATTCATCTCTTTTATTCCGGCAAAATGAAGGATCTCATTTTCTTCGATAAGGTCTTCTAGGGAGGGATCTTTTTCGAGAGCGGCGACGTTTTCTTCAATCTTGGCGAGAGCCTGGGATCGGTTGGTTTGGGAAACGTCTTTGATCTTTTCGAGAATTTCCTGGGTGTCGGCGTCGAATCGTCCGGTGGGGATCCCTTTCACTTTTCGGATCTTGGTATTTTTGAGTTCTTTTGTGAGTTTCCCTCGAAGGGCTCTCGCATAGGCTTTTTCGGCTACTTCGGCGATTTTTTCGAAGCTTGAATCAAGATCTTTTGGGTTCTTGGCTTTGGCTACGCGGGAAAGCAAAACAGTTGTCTCGGATTTTCTAAGCTCGGCCCTCGTCAAAGAATCACGAGCAAATTTCGCGATTTCAGTTTTGAGAGTGGTGAGGCGCTTTTGAGTTTCGGAGGATCCGGCTCGGTAGCCTCGAGCGAAATCTCGAATACGTTTTTTGAGGAGCGTTTTCTCTGAAAAAGAGAACTTCTTTGCTTCTACTTCGAGCGTTTGGTGTTTGGCGAGCTTATCGACTCGAGACTTGATCTTTTTATCTACGCGAAGGCGGCCTTTACGTCCTTTGTTATCTGCTTTAGTTTTTCCCTCCACTTTGGAAATGGCGTCGTCCGCTCCATTTCCTTTTTCTTTTGGAGAAACATCTTTTCGGCGGTGAGGGATTGTTTTGTCATCTTTTGGGGTTATTTTACCTTTTTCTTTTTTAGGGGGCAATTCATTTGCTTTGTTGAATAATTCCGCCGCTTTTAATGCTTGCTCTTCCATAATTGCTAATCTTGCTTTGTCGGCTTGCTCTTTTCGCTCCTTTATGGATTTAGCTCGATTTACTTTCTGAATACGTCCTAAGTACGATTTAAAATCATCATTATTTTTGATGTTTTTATACTAAGCCGCTTTAATAATTTGGAATTTTTGCGAAATAAGAG
>CAYFMH010000085.1:0-6950 GCA_964344165.1 uncultured Candidatus Peribacteria bacterium
CAGAGATCTACGACGGCGGAGCTATCAAAGAAATGTATCATTCTGGACGAGGGGGGGTCGTCATGCGAGCGAAAACGCAGATCGAAGAACTAAAAAACGGAAAAACCGCGATCGTGGTCACGGAGATCCCCTACCAGGTAAATAAAGCTGAACTCGTGATGAAGATTGCCGATCTGGTCCGAGACAAAAAGGTCATCGGAATCACGGATCTACGAGATGAATCCAGCCGAGAAGGAATTCGGGTTGTGATCGAACTCAAACGGGATGCTTTCCCAAAAAAGATCCTCAACCAACTTTTCAAATACACCACGCTCCAGAAAACCTTTAACCTCAATATGATTGCGTTGATCGATGGGATCAATCCACGACTTCTCAATCTCAAGGAAGTGCTCGAACATTTCATCACACACCGGTTCGAAGTAGTACGACGACGAACCGAGTACGATCTCGCTGTGGCACAAGCCCGAGCGCACATCCTCGAAGGGCTCAAGATTGCGCTTGACCACATTGACGAGGTTATCGAAACAATCAAAAAATCCGAAACGAAAGAGATCGCGGGGGAAGCGCTCCAGAAAAAATTTGGACTCACGGAGATTCAAGCCAAAGCAATTTTGGAAATGCGTCTTCAAACACTGGCTGGACTCGAACGAAAGAAAATCGAAGATGAATTAGCAGAAAAATTAGCGCTCATCAAAGAACTCGAAGGGATTCTTGCCAGCAAGGAAAAACAAGCCGACATCATTAAAGAAGAATTGGGAGCGGCCAAAGAGAAATTTGGAGACGAGAGACGGACAAAAGTTCATCCATATGCACTGGGAAAATTTTCTGCAAAAGACACAATCCCAGATGAAGAAATGCTCGTCGTGCTCACTCAAGAAAACTACGTCAAACGACTCAGTCCGTCCGTATTCCGAACCCAAAAACGAGGCGGTGTCGGGGTCGTGGGAGCGAAGACCAAAGATGAAGATGTGATCATGAAAACCGTCTTTGGAACCAATCACAACGATCTGCTTTTCTTTACTAATTTCGGACGAGTGTTCTCTCTCCCGATGTACGAGATCCCAGAAGCTGGGCGAACCGCCAAGGGGACGCCGATTGTAAACCTGCTCCAGCTTCAACCAGACGAAAAAATCACCGAAATTCTTAACTTTAGTCGAGCGGTGGGAGAATACATCTTCATGTGTACGACTGGTGGAACGGTCAAAAAAACCTCGCTCGATCAATTCCAAAACATCCGACGAAGCGGACTCATCGCCTGCGGAGTCAAAGATGGAGAGTTGCTTCAGTGGGCGAAAGTTTCTTCGGGCGAAGATGAGGTTTTCATCGTGACTCATGAAGGAAAATCAATTCGTTTCCCAGAGGCCGATGTGCGACCGATGGGACGGTCGGCGGCGGGAGTACGAGGGATTCGTCTCAAGGTGAGTGATCGAGTGATAGAGATGGACTTGCTCCGAGATCCGGAAGCCAAACTGCTCGTCGTGATGGAGAACGGACTCGGGAAGATGTCAAAAGTGAGCCTCTACCGAACGCAGTCTCGAGGAGGGACAGGGGTCAAAGCAGCTAATTTAACCACAAAAACTGGGAAACTAATCGGTGGACGGGTGGTTTCTGACGCCGACCTCGAAGAAGGAGACCTCCTTATGGTGACTAAAAACGGGCAGACCATC
This sequence comes from uncultured Candidatus Peribacteria bacterium, assembly GCA_964344165.1. Classification (GTDB taxonomy): domain Bacteria; phylum Patescibacteriota; class Gracilibacteria; order UBA4473; family UBA4473; genus CAYFMH01. Next base: position 1,668 of record CAYFMH010000085.1, read on the forward strand.
CGAACCCCGCTCAATACGGTAAAAACTGCGGGGAGGTCTACTCAAGGGGTAATCTTGATGCGACCATCCGAAGGAGACAGAGTGGCATCTATTTCACTGATTACCCATTACTCCAATACCAAAACAGAAAAAAGCCCCCCACAATCAATATTACCATCAGAAGAATAATAAATACCCACATGAGCCACTTGTGAGATTTTGACGGTTTTTTTTCTTTCTTTTTTGCCTCTTCTTCTTTTTTCTTTAGTTCTTCAGGGTTTTCTGGAGCTTCTACAAGGTTTTCTTCGAGATCCTCGACGGGAGCAAATTCGTTTATTTCTTCTAATTTCTGATATCGAGAAACTTCCGGATTATACGCCTGATAGAAAAGTTCAATAATCTGGCTGGTTTTCATCCGTCTGGTGCTGAGTCCACAGTTTTCGAGTCCTGTTTTGACCGTCGTAATTCGAGAATCCAGCTTGGTCGTAAGATCGTGGAATTCTTTTTTTCGCTTAATGATTTCTGGCAGACTATCGGCTGGAGAAATATAATCCAAAAATTTAGAAAGAAGAGTATTTTTAACCGCCCGGAGTGGAACCTGTGGGATAATCACAAAAAACTTTTTTTCCATGATATTGGTAGATTCAACCAGTCTTTGAATATACTCAATGTATTCTTGCATTTGTGTTTTGAGCAGGTCATTGGTTTGGTTTTCCATCTTTGTACTAAGCATCTCTAGATATCCATCGATGTCCAATTTCCTTGATCGGACAAGCGTTTGAACCGGAAAATCCAGCGCATTTAGGAAGTTCTGATAAGCCATAATCAGTCCATCTTGTTCTTCTTCTGATTTAAGATCAAAGTTTACCGCAGAGACCTCTAGGATCGCTCGGATGCCACCGTCTTTGAGGATAACAGTGTCATCACGCACACTAGAAATCTGCAGATATCTTTGAGTGGAGAGCAATTTATTGTTTTTTGCTCTCTTTACGTCTTCTTTTTTTTCTTTTTTAGTATCAGCCATTTTTATTGTTGTTTATTTTTTCTTTTTTTCACCGTCGAGCATGGCAGCGACATTTTTTATGTCTTTACGTGAAACTTCTTTTGGAGCGGCTTTTTGTTGTCCTGTTTTTTTTCCTTTTGGATTGTAGACAGTCGTCAGAGAGACAAAGAGATTGTCTCCATGAGCCAGCCAGTATCTCCGAGGAGCACGAAAAAAAGTCTCAATAAGTAACAAAATCCATTGGAAAAGGGGAATCGAGTGAACCTTAAAAAAAGCAAAAGCCACAGCAAGTATGGCTGGAAGCCAGCATAAAAAGATATCAATTTGATTTAAGTGATAGTGCTTATTCATATTCACGTACATGAAGTACGAGATTCCAAATCCTACCAACAGCATCAAGAACTGTCGGAATGTGATGAACCAGAGGATGGTATCCTCTCTCTGGACGTTTCTAGGAACTTTTGCTCTCATTTGTATAAAAATTCCCTTTATTATACCTCAAATTAAGGTTTAATACAAGTGCTTTTTTGTGTTTTTTTACTTGGATAATTTTTAAGCACAAATTTTTAAATAAATTCTAAATTCTAATTTTTAAACATTAAAAATTACGTGTCTGCCGAAATTTTAAAATTAATCTTAAAGACATATGTAGGAGGGAGATTTATTTATAAAATTCAAAAATTACAAAATTAAAAATTTCTTAAAAAACGAGCTTTAAACTTTAGAGAAGCTCGATAAATTTTTCGATTTTTCCTTGGGATACGTGTCCTTCTTTTTCAATTCCAGAGGCCGTATCAAATCCCCACGGATCTAGTTCTTTTTTGATTTTTAAGACGTTTTCGGTCGTAATTCCTCCAGCCAGGAGGTAGGAGAAATCAACATCTCTGAGCAGTTCATACGGACTGAGTTCTCCACTTCCAGGATCTTTGCCATCGAAGAGGATAAATGCGCAGTGCGGTAAAAATTTACGAGCGAGATCGATATCTTTTTCCGTTTGTAATTTGATCGTTTTGATGACTGGGCGAGTGCATTTTTTTATAAAATCGAGATCTTCCTCCCCCGAAAGCTGAATGAAATCCAAATCTAGGTTTTCTGCTATTTGATGGATAAAATCGATTTCTTGATTCTGAAAAATCCCCACAACTTTTGTTCTCTGGCACTTTGCTCGGATTTTTTTAGCCAGATCTTCATCGATGCATCGTGTGCTCGTGGGAACAAAATTGAGCCCAATCATGTCTACATCGTGTAATTCACAGAATTCTGCGTCTTCGATGGATCGAATTCCACAGACTTTGAATATTTTTTTGGCATTTTTAAACGCTTTGATAGAGCGGATTTTTATGTTTTCATTCTGTACTCGCATGAGACTTGTCCCGATCAAAATTCCGTTAATTTTTCTCGGCAAAATCTGGATATCTTTTGTGCTTTCGATTCCACTTTCTGAGATAATGATTTTATCGTTTGGGATGTGTGGGACGAGATGTTCTGTGTTTTTTAGGTCAATTTTGAGCGTTTTGAGATCTCGATTGTTGATGCCGATGATTTGTGCTTTGGTCTGGAGTGCTTTTTTGAGTTCTGCTTGGGTGTGAACCTCCATCAGGCAATCCAATCCTAAGCTCTCCGCCAGGTCGATGAATTCATTCATTTGTTCCATCTCCAGAATTACAGCGATTAATAAAACAGCCGAAGCTCCGGCTTCTGCCGCTTCGTAAATTTGAGATTTATCGATGATAAAGTCTTTTCTCAGTATGGGGATATTTACAGCTTTGGCTACTTTTTCGAGATCTTTGAGGCCCCCTCCGAAGTATTTTTTATCCGTCAAAACAGAGATAGCCGCGGCTCCAGAATCTTCATACAGTTTTGCAATTTTGACTACATCCGCGTCTTCATCAGCTAATTTTCCTATGCTGGGAGAGTGCTTTTTGATCTCACAGATGAGATTGAGGCCTGGTTTTTCGAGAGCTTTTTTAAAACGATTGAGACGCCCAAATTGGGCGTCTTTACGGCGAGGTTGGGGAACCTCGCATCCTGGTTGTGCGGCCAGTTCTTGATACTTATTCCCTACAATCTCATACAGTTTTCTTTTATTAGTGCTGATATCGCGGTACGCTTCAAATTTTTCATAAGCCCTTCCGGACTCTACGGCTTCTTTGGCCATTTGGTAGCCTTCTTGCCAGGTTTTTGCATTTCCCATCATCTTCAGCACCGCGGCGGCATTGATCAGGACGAGATCGAGATGTCTGGTTTTACATTCTCCTCGGAGGATTGATTCGGCGATTTTTGTGTTGAATTTAGCATCTCCACCAGCGATTTCTTCGAACGAACAAGGTTCGATGCCGAAGTCGGATGGGGAAATCTTGTATGTCCGTAGGGGCGCATTGCAATGCGCCTCTACAATACATGTTTCCCCGGTAAGGGTTATCTCATCCAATCCGTCTTCGCCTCGTACCATCATCACCTTCTCTTTTCCCAATTTTTGTGCCGTTTCGGCAATAAGTTCCATTTTGTCTTCGAAGGCCGTCCCGATGATCTGATATTTTGCATTGACGGGGCTGATGAGCGGACCGAGAATATTGAAGAGGGTTGGACGTCCCAGTTCTTGGCGAACCTTCACGAAGTGCTTCATCACTGGGTGAAATGATCGGGCAAAGAGAAACGCCAAACCTTCTTTCCAAAAAGTGTAAGAGAGGACTTCTGATTTTGCCTCAATATTAATGCCCATATTTTCGAGTAAATCGAAACTCCCAAATCTTCCGGAGGCAGCCTTGTTCCCGTGTTTAGCGATTTTTATATCCAAAGCCGCGAGGATGAAGGCGGAGATGGTGGAGGTATTGATCCGGATCAGGCCAGAGCCGCCGGTGCCGCAGATGTCGACGGCTTCTGGCAGGCATAAGGTAGGGGCGGATGGCAATCCGCCCGTACATGCCTGTAATAATATTTCTGCAAATGCCGATAATTCTGCCGGTTCCACGCCTTTTCCTTGGAAAAGCGTCAGGATCTCACCTTTTTGCTCATCGGTGAGATGTTCAGCGATACTTTCAGATAAGAAAAACTGGATCTCTTTTTGAGAAAGAGATTTTTTATCCGTGAGTTTTTGAATGATGGCTTGGTACATTATTTTTTATAAAATTGAGTCTGCAGAAAGTTTATCATAAACAATATTAAAAACTTCATTTTCGCCATTTTTTATCACATTAATTGATAAATCGGCTAATTCCTTGGTGGGTTCAACGTATTTTAAATGCATGGGAACTAAAATTTTATTATTATATTCTGATTCATCATTATAAGTTATTTTATTTCTTCTTTTCATACTTTCGGCAATTGGAATATCCAAGTAAATTTTGAGATCAAATAAATTTCTTATCCTTTCATCATAAAGAACCATATACCCTTCAACAATTATGATTTTTTTAGGTTCCAGAATATGTTTAATTCTTCCTTTTTCTTCATAATCGGGATTGCGAACCCTGCATTTAGTCATGATTTCAACCTCTTTGTTGTCTTTTAATTGTGTTAAATCTAACAATAATTGATCAAAATTAATTGCATCGGGATGATCCCAATTTTTCATTCCTTCAAAAACTGAAATTTCACTTTCTTCTTTTTGGTAATCATCAAAATGAACGACTTCGATTAAATCAGGATATTTATTTTTTAATCTAGAAGATAGGGTGGATTTCCCACAACCTGAACCTCCCGCAATTCCGATAAAAAAGTGATTCATGTTTATTTCTCAATATTTGCAAACCTCCCCTCCACTACATTCTCAATCATATTAAACCCATTGTCCCCCTTCATGGTGAGGATGGATTCCGGGTGGAATTGCACACTCTCAATTGGTAATGTGTGATGCCGGATTGCCATACAGATATCATCAGATGTGGCCGAAACCTCAAAACAATCTGGTACTTCATTGGCCGCGAGCGAGTGGTATCGTCCTCCGAGGAATGGATTTTCAAGCCCCGTAAAAATGGTCTTCCCATCATGATCCATCATCGTGGATTTGCCATGGACAGGTTTCACCAGTTTCAGACTTCCACCGAAGTGTTCGATTAAGGCTTCATGTCCCAGGCAAACCCCAAAGATGGGATATTTTTTTTCGTAGGCAGCGATGATGGCCATTAGATTTCCGGCTTTTTTGGGAATGGAGGGGCCAGGGGAGAGGACAAGTAGATCGGGATTTACTTCTTCAATTTTTTCTACGGCTACATCGTTTCGGTACACCTCCACGTCACAATCCAATTGTCGGAAGTAATCCACCAGATTGAAGGTAAAAGAATCAAAGTTGTCGATGATGC
>CAYFMH010000086.1:0-6393 GCA_964344165.1 uncultured Candidatus Peribacteria bacterium
ACGTTTACGTGTGGTTTGTTACGGACAAATGCGTCAGCCATTTTTTCTAAAGTTAGGAAATAGAAAAGCTGGGGCATTGTAGAAAGGTGAAACTTCCTGTCAAATTTTTTTCTAAAATCTAGATGGGGATAAGGTTATAAAACTTAACAGAATGGTTATTAAATCGCATATTTTAAGAAGATAAAAAATTATTAGTTTTTGGTTTGAAATTAAAAAAACAATTGATACAATTCAGCTAGTTAAAATAAAATATAAAAAATGTTTCTTCAAAAGTTCCTTTTCGAAGCAGTGACCAAAGAAGGAAAAAACATGTCTGGATCTATCCAGGCTGAATCAGAAGCTGCCGCTCGTGAGAAGCTCACCAAGTCTGGTTTGGCGGTTTTGACGATTGCTCCTTTTAAAGCGCAAAAAAAAGTAGCCGGGATGAAGATTTTTACCTTCGAGGCAATTAATCCTTCTAAAAAACATGTCAAAGGAACAATAGAAGCTCTGGATGAATATGCCGCTTACAAAAAACTTCGAATGGAGTATGAGTTTGAGATTAGTTCCTTATTGCCCAAAGAGGTTTCTCTCGAAGAAAGAATTCAGTTGAAGAAAAAGGGCATTGATCCGGAGTATGAAGTCCGCCTCCAAAAAGAGATGAAAGAGAGAGAATCTGAAGAAAAAAAGGACAAGAAGAAAAAAAAGGGTTCACAAGAAGAGATTGAAGAAGTATTGGCCGCTCGAAAAAAAGAGATTGAGTTTATGCATAATCAGATCGATGAAATCCTACAGCAAGTAGAAGATCTCATAAAAAAGAACGAAAGATTTCTCAACATCGACAAGAAAAGAGAGATGCAGGAACGAATCGATCTTTTGTCTCGGTTACGTCGATCTAATTCGGTTGTTCACCTCCAAAACCTAACTAAAAAAATCTTGAAAGAACTTTCCGACGATGCCTTGTTTTTGGCTGAAGAAGAACTAAAGGCAGAAGACAAAGAAGCCTGGCTCGAGAGTAAGTCTGAATTTTTTCGAATGGGAAAAAATTTCGAGCAGACAGTAGATAAAGGGTTGGCAGAAGTACAATCGCTCATCAACAAAATCAATGAGATGGGACTCAAAGAAACGGTCAAAGAGATGAGACCGGTTAAAAAATTATTTTCTGTTCTTTTCTTTGCCTCATCTTCCCTCATGGCTCTGTGTGTGGCTTTTTGGGCTTGGGTTTTTATCCAGGGAGTATCCGGTATGGATCCAGTGTTTGTTTCTTTTTACTTTCGCTCAGGGATCATGTGGTACTTCACGATCATGGCGATTATCTTGACGCTTGCTCTGACGGCCGGACTTTTCCTTGATCAGTTCCGCACCACGCCAAAAAGACTCATACTCGGGGGAGTCACCCTGGGAGCAATTTTATTTTTTACGGTTGAGTTCCCAGTAATTTTTTATTGGCTCTAAGTATTGTAGATTTATGATTGCGAATTTCGGATTAGAAAGAGTCCCCTAAGTTTTGAGGTTTATTCGTCAAATCGTTTAATTTCTAAATTTCCATCCGGAAGAGAGAGTAAAAAGTATTTCCCATCTTCGACGAGGGCGCCGGGATTGAGGATGATTTTTTTGTCTCTTTTTTCAGTCTTTGATCGGTGCGTGTGTCCGTGACAAAAAATATCAATTTTTTCATTCCGCAGAGCGCCCTCAGCGATGCCTTCGATATGGGAGGCAGCAATCTTTATGCCGGCAAGTTCAAATTTTATAATTTCTTTCATTTCTACATTTGGCAGCGTTCGCACCTCGTTGAGGATTTCTTCATTGACGTCCGCGTTTCCCTGGGCGATCCAGATTTTTATTTCTGGATATTTTTTCATCACTTCTGCCACTCCATACACCGCAAAATCTCCCACATGGAGACAGTATTTAATGCCTGATTTTTTGAGACGGGCCAGCATCTGATCGAGTCGATCGATAGCACCGTGAGAATCAGCAACAATAGCTAGTCGAGAAGAGGGTTTCATGTAATTTTTCTGGTTTTTACTTTATTTTTCCTTGAGAATTTATCAAACTTCTAAAGATTGATGATTTATGATTGTAGGTTTCAGATTTTATTAATCATTATTCATTAATTATTCCTCATTATTCTAAATTATTTCTTAAAATTATGAACCATGTCAGAAAAAAAGTATGTTGCCACCGGAAAAAAAGTAACCACTCAGTTTGGAGAAATCCTCAAATTATCTCTCTCTGAAAAAGATGTCCAAACCCTCCAAGAAAATCTCAGCAATGGGTGGGTAAATGTCGATATCCTGCCTCGGCGGGAAGTTTCTCCAACCGGAAAAACCCACTATGGAGTGATCAACGAGTGGAAACCTGAACCACGAGATGGAGAGGCGGCTCCCGCTCCCAAAAAGGCTGCTAAAAAAGAAGAAGCGCCGGCTAATGCCGAGGAAGTTTCTGCTGAGGATCTACCTTTTTAATTTCTTGATTTCATGGTGGATTCTAGTGCGGCCAAAGAGATGCTTGATAAAATAAAAAAAGCGAGAGACAAGGTGAAAGCGGGTACTTTGGAAAAAAGAGGAAGGGCCATGAAAGAATTAACAGAAACTAGAGGTAAAACTTGTCGTAGAGTTAAAGGGGCCACAAAATAATATTGAAAGATCTAAAATTTAATGACTTTTTTAAACCGAAAAAATTTTGCATTTGTGGATATTGAGACGACGGGCCTCAGTCCGATCCAAAATCGTATCATAGAGATTGCGATTCTCCAAGTGGACGAGGGCCAGGTGGTGAAGGAGTGGAGCACGCTCATCAATCCAGAGACTTTTATCAATGGATTTATCCAAAATTATACAGGGATCAGCAATCAGGATGTGATTGAGGCCCCGATTTTTGCTGAGATTAAGGACGAGTTGCAGGCACTTTTTCATGGACGAGTTTTTGTGGCGCATAATGCCAAGTTTGACTACGGATTTATTCACCATGAATTTCAGCGGGTGGGGGTAGAGTTTCAAATGCCAAAGATCTGCACCGTCGAACTCTCACGAATGCTTTATCCAGAGTATACCAAACATGGACTTGATCACCTGATCGAGCGGCATGGGCTGGATTGTCAGGCTCGACACCGGGCACTGGGAGATACGATGGCGATGTGGGAGTTTTGGAAAAAAGCCCAATCAGAAAAAGAAGAGTTTTTTTCGATGGTGAATGCTTTTTTGCGATAGGTTTTTGGAACCAGATTTTGTTTGATACATTTCACCCGCTGGAATTTTGTAATGTCTCAAAGGTAGATTTTTGGTGGTTTGCGATTTTTATAAGCTCCTCACCTCCTGAGTACTTGGGGGATTCGTCGCTTAAAAAAATCGCTAAGAGTTTTCCTTGAAACTTTTCTTTTTATAATGAATTGGATGAAATCCAAAGGTCAGATTCAGATTGATTTCTCTGATGGCTGGGAAATGGCAGGCGATTTTATGCTTTTCGAGAATATTATTACCGATCGAGGGTCCAAATACTCGGTTGTTGGAGGGCGAGTAACCAATCGTGATGAAGTCAAAGCATTTCTCAAAAAATTAAAATCTAACAAAAAATACGCCAAAGCGACGCATAACTCTTGGGCAGTACGGATATCTCATGATCATCAGATCTGGGAGACCAAAAGTGATGATGGGGAAGTCGGAGCGGGAGCGGTGATTTTACGCATTCTCCAAAAAGAAAATTTCACCAATGGGATGGTGGTGGTGACGCGTTGGTTTGGAGGGGTGATGCTTGGGACGGATCGTTTTAAGCACCTGCAGGATGCGACGAAGTATTTTCTCGAAAAAGTGAAAAACTAGCGAAATAGATCTTTGTTTGAAAAATCAGATTTTCGCAAAATTGTGTAGGCTTCATAGAGTTTTTGTGCGACTTCTGGTGATGTTAGAACTTTTTTGAGGTGTCCATCAGAAGCTTCATCAAGCTCTTTATATTCTTCTTTTTCTCTCGCTCTGGTGAGAGTATGTGTTAATTCTTTGAGAAGATCTGGGTTTTCTGATTTCAAGGCCCAGACGACATCACTGTTTCTTCTATTTGGGATTTCATTTGATCCAACTTCTGTGAAATACAATCTAAAGTCCCCGTGAAGCGGCCAATTAAAAGTCAGATCAAGAGTAGTAAATTCTTCGAAGGAGAGGACACGATCTGCTTTGAGCGCTTCTCTGTAATCAGTAATCTGAAAAGGAATAACATCAGCTGATTTTCTTTTCATGACATGACCTACTTTTTTTGTAGTCTCCAAAAGACTATCTAGAGCTGAAGAGTTAATAGTAGTTGAATCAGCTACATCAGATTCTAGAGTGTGATCTGTATTGAGAGCCGTTGAATCAAAGGGTGGAGGGCTCATGGGGAGATAATTAAAAACTATTCGTTTTATGCGGAATAATGACAAAAAAGTCAAGTCATCTTTAATTAAATAAAAAGATTAAAGATTAAGCAAATGTCCATTTTTCCTCAGCCACTTTTTGTGTGGTTCATAATCCGGACAGATCTCAGCGACTTTATCCCAAAAATATCGGGAGTGATTTTTTTCTTCGATGTGAGCGAGCTCGTGAGCGACGACGTAGTCTACCACTTTGATCGGAGCCATAATGAGTCGCCAGGAGAAGTTGAGATTGTTTTTTCCACTGCAGGAGCCCCAGCGGGATCGCGCCGAGGTGATTTTGAGGTTATTGAATTTTAGATTTGCCAGCGCGGCAAATCCTTCGACTCGTTCTGTGATTTCTTTTTTGGCCTGCTGTTTATACCACTTGATGAAGTGGTCTTTGGCGCTAGGGTGGTGCATCTCTGAGAGATAAAATCCTTCATCGAAGATCAGCGGTACGCGCTCTTGGGTCAAAAAAAGCTCATAATGATTCCCCAGATAGAGGAATTTTTCCCCTGGCATGAATTGCTTGGGGATAGTTTTTTGGCCTTGGATTTGAGCTTGTTTTTTTTGTATCCAGTCTTCTTTTTCTTGGACAAACTTCTCAATCCACCCTTTTGGAGCTAGTCGTGGAGCACGTACGATGAGCTGGCCTTCTGGGTTGATTTGGAGGGCCAGGGTGCGTCGGGCTGATCGGATAAGCTGGTATTCAGGCATGTAAGGCAAAAATTAAAAGTCAAAGGTCAAAAGTCAAAATTTTTTTTGGAAGCAATGGGAGAAATATTCATTGGTTTGCTTTTTTCTGCTTAAGGATTAGTTTGATGCCTCTTTTTTCAAGCGATGAAAAATGACAAAACTCAGTTGCTGCCAAAATCACCCATAAAATTTATTTTTGTAATCGCAAAAAAATACTGGAAATGGGGTCTTTTTGCTATGTTGGCTGTTATTTTGGCACGAGGGTTTCAAACTGGCCTTTTTTATATCACAAAATTATTAATTGATACCATCAATGCAGTTCAAGATCTAGAGATAAAAAATTATAGTGAAGTATGGAAATGGTTTTTTGTTTTTTTAGGAATTTCTTTGGGCACACAAGTTTTTTGGAGGGCAAGCGGATTTACTGGGATGCGTTTTGTCACTTTTACCCGATCAGAAGTCTATCGTCGGCTCTTTGATTATCTGATGGGGCATGGGATGGAGTATTTTATCAATCGATTTGCCGGAAATTTAACGAACAAAGTTTCTCATGCGGCAGAGGGAATTGATCGGATTTTGCCGAAATGCTTGTGGAATTTTTTGCCAACTTTTGTAAATATCATTGTAGTTACTGTGCTTACTTTCTTGGAAAATAAATTCTTGGGAACTTCTTTTGTTTTTTGGATTGTTGTTTTTTTAGGGATAAACTTTTTTTTGGTTCGCAAAACAAATGTTCTTGCCCAAAAACATGCCCGAACTTCTTCTGAACTCAAGGGACAAATGGTAGATGTTACCTCAAACATTGGAGCGGTTCATCAGTATGCCAAAAGAAATATTGAATTTAAAAACCTAAAAGGATTTATCCAGAGAAGAGAGGATACTGGCTTAGCTGAGTGGATGTATTCAGAATGTATATTGGTAATCAATGGTGTTTTGCAGATGATTTTGATGACCATTATGTTTGGGGGAAGTATTTATCTCTGGTCACAGGGGAAAATAACGGTAGGAGCCGTGGTTATGATTATCACCCTTACCTGGCAGATATTAAACGATATTTTTTTCATCGGGATGGAAATGAATGGCATGGCTCAAGATTATGGGGAAATAAAAGAAGGGTTGGATGAAATAATTATTAATTATGATGTGGAGGATGTTCCAGAAGCCAAAGCTTTAAAAGTAAAATCCGGACAGATCAATTTTCTGGATGTTCATTTTCACTATCCGAAAGGGAAATACGTTTTCAAAGATCTAAATCTACAAATCCAACCCGGACAAAAAGTGTAGGACTTACGCATTTTGAATAAAAAAGTTGATCAAATATTAGAATTGAGTAG
>CAYFMH010000087.1:0-6275 GCA_964344165.1 uncultured Candidatus Peribacteria bacterium
TACATTTATCCATTAGAACAAGTTTTTTGTTCGGGGGTGTGAGAAGTTACTTTTATTGTATTTTTGACAGAATTTTTTGTGTTTTTGTTTTAAGAGACATTTATATTGTTTTATTTTTTTGTAGTCAAGCAAATCCCTCTTATATTATTGTCATCCCCGACCCCGATCGGGGATCCACTGGTACAATGGATATAGTGGATCCCTGGTCAAGCCAGGGATGACAAAGGAAAAAAGATTATAACTGCTTCACCATATAAGTCTGTCTCAGCTGGTATCCAAACTTTCGATAGTAGTCCCGGGTCCCCACGCCAGCAATAATCGTAATCTTCTTTGTTCCCCATTCTGCTTTTGCAATTCGCTCTGCCTCGGCAATGAGTTTTTTCCCTAATCCTCGATGCTGTCCAATTCCAGATCCTTCTCCCACGGATTTTTCATGACCATAGCTATGAACTTCTCGGATCAGAGCGGCGTCATTCAACACCGTAGGCGAGGTCAGGTGACCTCGCCTGCCGGGTAGCCGAAGACGCAGAAGCGCATAGATTATCTTTTCATCTGGAGATTCAAAACTAAGAAAAACTTCCTTCCCTCCACTCGCTTCATAATCCCGGCGTTTCAAAACTGGTTTTTCTTCTTCTAAAAAGGTTTTTGAATTGTTTATCTGGGCAAAACCCACCTCCCGACATCGTACACATCGACAGGGCCAGGCGTGTGGATCCAAATTGTTTTCTTTAAAAAACTGCTTCCCCAGCATCTGCTCCAGTTTCTCAGGCTGGTATTTCATCACCTGACGAAGATTGGAGAGGGTCACACCGCCGATTACATCATCGGCTGGGATATCTCGCATGAGCCGCATAATTCTCGCCCAGGGCGGGACGGTTTTTTTGAACTGGAGCAAAAGCTTGATAAGTTCTTTTTCTTCAATCGGCTGAAAATCCCCTTTTTCCCACCAACCTTTTAATTCGCTGTTATCGAGAACGACACACGGATACACCTTCACAAAATCCGGACAAAAATCAGGATTTTCAAAAACCTCCCGCATCCATTTCAAATCTTTTTCGGGAGAAGAACCAGGCAGTCCCGGCATCAGGTGATAGCAAATCTTAAATCCAAAATCCTTGAGCAACTTCGTCGCTCGGATAACTTCTTTCCGAGTATGCCCACGTTTGGTGAGTTTTTGGACCTCGTCATCCAGAGTTTGAACACCCATTTCTACACGAGTGCAGCCTAGTTTTCGCATGCGAAGCAGTTCTTCGAGTGTGATGAAGTCGGGGCGCGTCTCCAGCGTAATCCCAATAATTCGTTGCTTCGCCGTCTCATTGATTTTTTGTGCTTCGGCCAAGGATTTTGATGGAACTTCATTTGCCGCATCGAAGCACTTTTTGATGTACCAGCCCTGGTACCTTTTTGGGAGGAAACTCCAGGTACCACCCATCACGATCAGTTCCAGTTTTGAGGTAGGATGTCCGGATTCCTTGAGGGCTAGAATTCGATTTTTGACCTGTTCGTATGGATGAAACTTGTTTCGAACAGCTCGTGCGGCCGCTGGTTGAGAAGAGAGATAGCTCTTCGGCATGCGAACTTCGGTCGGACAGTACACACATTTGCCGGGGCAGGGATATGGTTTTGTCAGGATTCCGATCGGAGAAACCCCAGAGATCGTCCGAACCGCTCTTTTTCGCAGTAAAATCTCCAGATCTGCAGGAATTTTAATCTTTTTTTGCTCCGCAATTGCCAGCAGATCTCGCCCGGAAATTGTCGATACTTCTTCTCGGGCTGAAAAAGCATATTTTCTTTTTTCTAGCGCCTTCCCGAATTTTGGGATATCCGCACACAGCTCCTGGAGCAGTTTTTCAACGGCTGCTGGATGCTCTATAATCTGGTGCTGTCCGAATTTTTTGGAGGACATGAGGGCCTTTTTTTAGCAATTTTTTGTGGTTTTAGCAAGAAGTATTTGACATTTATAACAAAACAAATATAAGGAAATAACTTAATTTTAAATTATGGGTGAAGTTTATAGCGGCATCGGCAATCCTTTTGAAAGAGGAATAATAGATGAAAACGAAAAACCTCGGGAAATAAAAATTTCTGGGTTAAAAAAAGAATTAAATCGGTTAAAAAAAAATTTAATGGAAATAATAGAAAAAGCAGAAAAAATAGCTTCAGATCTATTTGAAGAAAGATTAAGCCAGCCTCCAAGAGAAGGTGAAATATTAGTGAATCAACAATTTACTTATTGGCAAACTACTGTTATCCCTGGAACTGACTTTACTATTAAAGGAGATGAAGTTATTTCTATATTTGGAGAGACTCTCCGTATTGTTTTGAAAAAAGGAAAAGACGAAATTAGTACTGCTTATAACAAAGACAAAAAAGGTACTTTGTCTGAAGTGGGGCTGGAATTTCCTGATGGCCCTGGATTTAAGGTTTACTTTGGTAATTCAAAAGAAGGTTTTCACATAGTAGGAATCTTCCCTTCTGCATCCTTAATGGCAGCATAAAAAAAACCCTCCCGAGTTCTCGGGAAGGACTTTTTTTCGTGTTCAAAAGTAAAATTATTCGAGTTCAACCGTCGCACCAGCTTCTTCGAATTTCTTTTTCATCTCTTCTGCTTCTTCTTTCTTCACGTTTTCTTTGACCGTTCCACCGTTGTCAGCAAGTGCTTTTGCTTCTCCGAGACCAAGTCCAGTGATTTCTCGGACAACTTTGATCACCGCGATTTTTTGTCCTCCTGCATCTTTGAGGACTACGTTGTAGGCTGATTTTTCTTCAGCAGCTTCTTCTCCTCCAGCAGGAGCTCCAGCAGCAGCTACAGCGACAGGGGCCGCAGCGCTGATTCCGTATTTTTCTTCAAAATACTTCGCTACGTTGTTGGCTTGGATCACCGTCAACTTTTCGATGGCGTCCACGACAGCTTGCTCATCTTTACTGAGCTCGACGGTCACTTCATTTTCTTCAGACATTTTTAGAATGGGTTAAGAAATAAAAAATAAAAATAAATATAAATAATTTATAAAATGCCCATTAAGCAGAGGCCTTGGCATATTTCTCTGCGTCATTGAGCGCAGCGTGGATACCACGAAGCCCAGATCCCAAAATCCCATGGAGTTTTTGAGGTCCAGATCGGAGCATTTCCACGATTTTTCCGAGAGATTCTTCTCTAGATGGAGTATCTGCAAGAGTTGCCGTTTCTTCGGCATTGAGGAATTTTCCTTCAAAGATAGCTCCTGCAAATTCAAACTTGGTCGTTTTTTCTTCTTTATTAAAGAAATCTTTTTTGAGCTTTTTGATCGCAGCAGCTGGTGCAATCTCATCACTGTCGGATACGATCACGGCTACTGGTCCTTCGAGATCCGTTGGATTGAACTCAGCTAATCCAGTATTTTTGGCAGCGAGTGCCATGAGTGTTTTTTTGAGCACAGAGTAGCTCATCCCCTGAGCACGAAGATCTCGTCGCACAGTCTGGACCTCTTCTACGGTCGGGCCGATGTAATGGACAAACGCCACTCCCGCAGAATTCTTTAACTTATCTTCGAGGGCTTTGAGCTGCTCGGTCTTTTTTTCTCTGGTAATTGCCATAGCTTAGTTGTTAGTTAATAGTTTTTAGTTCTTAGCAGAGGTAAGGCTTCCAAGCCTCGCTTCTAAAAATAAAAAAAAGTTTCTGATATCGCATCAAAAACTTCGAGAGAAAAGAATTTAAAACCAAAAGGTTCTAAGATAAAGAATGGGTTTTCTCGTCTCGACTGGGCTTATTGGGATGCCAGTGGTCTTTGACGCAAATAAGAGTGTAAAAATATCTTTCTGGTTGTCAAAACTTTTTTTCATCCTTGCTGTCATCCTGATCCCGACTTGTCGGGAGAAGGATCTTCTAGTACAAATGCTGATTTAAAAAGATTCTTCAGTTACACCAAGAATGACAATAATGATAAAAAAAGACCGAGCCAAAGCCCGGTCTAATTTAAAAATCTCCGATTCCGATTTTGTGAGTGTTACCTATCTTTTCGAAAGATAGAAGTAATTCGACGTTTTACGTTGATCGCCGAGTTTGCAATGTGTTTCTTCCGAAGGGAAGAAATCTTTTGCGGACTGTAACTCACGTAATTGGGAGTCATGAGAAGGGGGGTTAGAAAATACTAACTGTCCTTATTATACCAGAAAATTTTGACAAAAACAAGTTTTTATTTTTAAAGCAGGTTTGCGCTGTAAAAAAAACGATCCCGAGCACTCGGGACCGCTTTTCCAAATACTTTCTTTAGATTCTAGCTCCAAAACTTCCGTCTAGCCCACCAAGCGACCACCAAAATCGGAACCCAAATCGGTGCGAAAACCAAAACCTTGATTGATTTATCAAAGATCCCCTGCAACGAATGAATCAAATCATTGACCGCTTGTTTCCAGGATCGTTCTGGGGTCCAGTCTGGCGTCGTGAAGTCCCCGATCGCTGGTTCTGGCTGGATCGTGACACGAAGGGTCGAAAATCCCACATCGGTGTCTCGTCTTTTTTGAGTTCGTTCAAGTCTCTCGATCTGCGATTGAACCGAGCTCAGCTCTCGATCCACCTGGAGCACATCGCCGAGATTTTCTGTTTTTCGTTCCATGAGCTCTCGGAGTCGATCTCGACGAGATTTCAAGTTCTCGAGTTGTGCTTCTGTGTCATAGTACGAAGCCGTGACATCTTGTACGGAAAAGTTTTCTGATTTTTTCACCCCTAATTCAGCGATATTTTTGACCGCTGCGTCAAGGTTTTCTGCTGGGACGCGGGTGGTGAGATTATAGGCCAGGATCCCCGGACGCACTTCCCAGGAGTTCAAATTAGTCACGGCTCCTCCGAATTCAGTGACTAAAGTCTCTGTATTTTCTCGAGCTTCCTCGGTATCTTCTACTTCTAGACTGAGACTGGCATTTTTGATAACTTTCTTTTCCGTTTGATCCGGATCAAATCCTCCCTCAAACATTGGCGGCTCTGGAGCAATCCCCCCTCTACCAAAAGAGGCTGTCTTCGCCATCATAGGAGCCCGGGCGAAGTCCATAGCGGATTCTTCCATCTCCATGTGAGCGTAATTTTTGCTCTCCATGATCACCGGCCCATCATCGCCCAAAAACCACCATCCCACTCCTAGGACGATAATAATCAAAAGTAAATTTTCACGAAATAAGGTATTGGCTAATTGCCAGAGATTTTTGATTTTCATATTTGAATTGGTTAAGAAATTAGAAGTCTCCCTTTTTTAAGGGAGATTTAGAGGGTTTCGAGCACAAACAAAGGTCGTGCAAGAAATCCCCCAACCCCCTTTAACAAAAGGGGGCACTTTCTGAAACCTACGCTTTCAAATATTTTTTGTCAAAAAAACAGGCCGAAGGATTACCTCTGACCTGTTTTGTAATTTTGAAGTTAAAATTAAGCAGCTAATTCTCTATTTTTTTTCGGCTGACGTTTGATTTTCTCTATCATATGTCCTCCATGGGCAGGGAGCGAATCATCTACCGACCCTTGATCTAATCCACAACCATCAGAACCATAGTCTTCATCAATTAAAATAGGTTTTCCATTCAATTCACAGGCTTTAATAGTCCTACTAGAGAGGTATTTGTCAGCCCAATCATGATATCCATCCAAACTATCTGGACTATCTGAACCATAAACAAAATCCCAATTATCCCCGGCATGTTTATCTTCAAGTTTATCCACTTCTGCTCCATCCACTTCTATTTCTGCTTTGTATCGGTTGGCAAAGCCCCCTGAAAATCGAATCACGTCTTCTCTCTCCCATCCTCTCTCGGGTGACCAGATCATATCAGGAGTACTCCAAAAATCTAAAACATCTTTTCTTCCTACTTCTCTATCTTGCCTTCCTTTTCTATACTGATTTTTGGTTCGTGCATCTTTTCTCTTCGTAGTATTCACATGCTGATTAGCATAATAAGATGCGTCTTTTTCGTCTTCATCTTTCCAAGATTGAACTCCAAATCCTTCTCGTTCATGTGAACTCTGAGAGATTATAATATCTCCATCTGGTTCATAATCTTCATATTGATTTACACTGCTCGCTAAATCTCCTTCAATTTCTGCTTCTTCTATTTTTCTGGTCCTATACTTTTTCCATTTTCCCATAATTTGCTCTCTGTTTTTTAACGAAATTGGCATAGAATGTTCACTAGTTCCCAACAAGTGAATTGACTCTGGTAAATCATCTAAGGAAACTATTCCTTCTCCATAATCAACTACGAATTTTTTCATCTTAAACGCAACACATGAAGATTAATCTCTAATCTTCAAT
>CAYFMH010000088.1:0-6153 GCA_964344165.1 uncultured Candidatus Peribacteria bacterium
ATAATCCAGGAGTTAAAAAAGGACGAGGCTTTATAATGAACCAAAGAAACAAAAATCCCTGGTCGCCAATCACAAATCGAGAATTCCGAGTTTGCGATGAATCTGGGAATGAATATTCATTGGAGAGTTTATTTAAGGGCGACATATCAAATCTCGAAGAAACTCGTGGAAAAGAAACATTTGGAAATAAAATGCGGGGAAAGATTGTCGAATTACCAGAATTAGTAAGATTTCATATGGATCATCCAGGGAAGCATTTTCCGATAAGTGAAAAAACGGCAAGGATGAGAGCTCAAAATAGTGATGATGGATTTTTGGCAAGAAGAATTGAAAAAGAAGATGGAGAAGTTAAGTATCGTAGAATTAAATTGGAAGAGTTGAAAGAGATGTCGGGGCTTGAAGATTTGGATCCTATTTTTGATGATCCGACTTTGGATATCAGACGTTCGGATGTGGCAAGGGATATCAGCTTTTCCCCCAAGAGACTATCTAAAAAAGAAGGTTATGGTCCAGAAGCTTGTTTTGATACTTTAGACAATGCAACAGAATCGATTGATGGAATTCGTTATATCTTCCCGGAGTCTATGCTTGATCCAAAAACAGGAGAGAAAGTGATGTTTGGAACTGGGCAATGTTCTTATGTAAAAATGTCTCCAGATTATACAGTAGTGATTCAAAAGCTCCCGGGGAAAAGTGTCATTTTGAATTATTACCTTTTGAAACATCTTTCAAAATCAGAAGCTTCTTCTTTATGTGAAGAAAAAGATGTTTTTTTTGTATTGTCTGCAGAAGAGACAACTAAACGAATTATGGATTTTGATCCTGCATTATTTGTTCCTAAAGCTGTTGATGAAGATGAAGAAGTATATAGTGAGCGGACAGATTCTTTGTGGAATTTTACTCATTTTTTGAGTATTTATCGAGAGCTAATCGATACAGCAGATTTTAGATTGCAGAAGTTTTCTTTGCGTCAACAATTATATTTCGCTGACTACTACACAAAATTATCAGAAGAAAGAAAACGTCATATTCAAAAATGTCTTAAAACAACATATGGAGAAAAATTTTTCATTGCTTTTTTATCTTTTGAGCAAGGTGGTCAAAAAATGGGAAATATTATTTTGGATCTAGGACGAGAGCCAGCAGCTGAAAAAATATTTGGAGAATATGTTAGCATAATTGGATTGGTACAAGAAAATGCAGAATATTTACAGCAGAGAGGGGCCCCCGTAAATATTTATGAATCGGCGGTGCTTAGGCGAGGGATGGAGCTTTTGCGAGATTTTTATAGATCAAGTGATAGAGATTTTGATTTATTTTTTAAGCAAACCAAAGCTTATCATCGAGAGGTGATTGCTTGGGGAGCGTTGTTTAAATCAGCAACGAAGGATGAAAGCCTCACTCCAGAAAAATTGAAAGAAGTTTTTGAAGAAATTCGAGTGGATGTCTTTCAGCCAGAAAGAGACAAAGTGATTAAGGACCGAAATGAAATGGATAAGGAAAGTAATTATCTGACAAATAAATTTACAGCAAAAGATTATGAAATGGTCGATAGGAATCTGAAGACTGCTTATTGTCCGAATGTTGATCCTGGATGGTATGAGGAATTAAAGAATAACATTCCAAAAGATCTCAATAATCCTGATGTTACTTTTGTTATGGTGCGAAATAAAAAAAGAGATTTGGTAGGGGTGTGTAAATTTAAACCTGATCCGGATGATGCGGAAGCTTACTACTTTGGGACGATGTACGTAGAAGAAGAGTATCAGAAAGGGTTTAGTGTGGGGGGGTATCTTCAGAGTGTTGCGAAGTCATTGATGTCAAAAGATCGTCCAAAGATAAATGCCACTGTAGCGATTGCTAATACCGCCATGGAGCGTCATATTGATATCGGAGAAGGGATTGGTACCAATGTGGAATATGAAGGGGCGAGGAGCCGAGAACTAGTAAAATTTTCTTGGGATGATCCACGGAAGGATAGTTTTGTTAGTAAAGATAAAAACCTGTTTTCTGATAAGAAAATAAAAGTATTGGCTGCACAGGGGGAATATCATCAGACAGGGGAGATTCGGGTATTTATGGTAGATTCTACACCAGGAAACGATATGCAGTTCATACAACTTCTTTGTAGTCATTTACCTGTGAAGGAGCGGGATGGGAGTGTCACCAGCCCAGATGTGAGATATGCTTTGACCAGGCTTTTTTACGGAGAAAAAGGGCAGGAGGAGACGTATGTGGTTTTTGAAAGACTTTCATCGGTGGGACTGAAAAAAGCGGCTTAAAAATTAAAGCATTGTGATTGCATTTTTGGCTTATTTATGATAAAATTTTTAGATTTTATTTTGTTTTTATTGATTTTTGTTATGAATAAAATTGATGATGTTGAATTAGTAGCAGAAGGAGAAGGTCTTTTGATTTCTTCTTCTGAAGAAGGAGAAAAATCGATTTGTGAGCAAAGCAAGGAGGTTGCGAAGGGGATTGATTCTATTTTAAGTAAAGAAGAGGAAGCCGAAGAGACAGAATGGATACCTATAAGAAAGAACCTTGTGGATTATGACAATTTGGATCAAGAAGTAAAACTTGTTTTACTTTCTGAATTATCGGAATATATTGCCAAAATAGACTTTCTTAAAGGCCATGGAAAATCAAAAGGAAGAGATGAAGATATCAAAAAATTGGAAGGGCTTCATGATGAAGTTTTGAGATTAAAAGATTTTTTTAAACCGGAAGAAGGTGAAGATAGGGATCACAGTCTTTTTTTTATAGCAACAATAGAAGCGGCCAATGCCGGGAAACATAAATCTGCATATAGGATAGCAGAGGTTTTATTTTTTTTGGAAAACATTGAGGAAAAAGAGCGAAATTATTTTAATTATTCAAAAATCAAGGCTTTGAGAGAAGGGCTGGAAAGGAAATTAGAAAATTTAACAAATAAAAAATTTGTGGATAAGTTTAGAGCATCAGGCTTGGTAAGATTTATTGAGGAAGGAAATAAAAAAACAGAAAAAGCAAGAAAACCTCAAAATAGAGGTTTGGCTGGCGATTTTGTGAGTTATAATTTTTATAGACACATTACTAATCCCAAACGAGAGGAAGGCATAAGGAGGTATGCTAATGTGGATAGAGATTATTCAGTTATTATTACTCCTATATCCGAAGAAAATATTGGTGTCTTTGATCGTAATGGGAGAATTATGGAAGTCTTTTCAAGTGAGTTATTATCTAAACTAGATATTTTAGCTCCCTATGAATCAGAATGCGCTTTAAAATCAGCTACTGGGGTTATTGATACAATTGATTGGCGCCATGGAGAAGAAACACTTAGTAGTGCTGCTATGTTTTTAGAATGGTTAAAAGAAGTTGCAGATAGGATCCCTTTGGACGTAGATCCTTCCAATTTTTTAGAAGAGGAGTTGCATCCTTTTGTGAAGGAAATATTGATGATGGAAATGGATGCATTGGATGCCTTAGAAAATAAAAGTAAGGAGGATTATTTATTGTGCAAGAGAAAATTCTTTAGATATTTAAAAAATCTTTTTTTATTAAATAAAAGAGAGAGATTGAGTGTAGAGCAAATGACATCTGTTATTGATTTTTTTGTTTCATTTTTACCAAAGCTTTCTCAGATTAGAGTAGGATTAGGGGCTGTTTTTAGAAAACTAGATAAATCAGGAGAATTTTTGCCTAAAAATCTAGACGGACGATCTCATGAGGATTTGATTGCTAAATTAGAATTAGCTTTAAAAATTTATGATCCGCAAAAAGTAACAAGGCTAATTTCTTCAATTTTGGTGGAAAGTTTGGTTGTGTCTGATGGTGAATTAAATGTTTTGTATGAAGAGGAGAGAAAATCATATGAAAAAGATGGAATGATAGATCCTGTGCTTTTACCCGATTCTTTGAATTTTTTGGCGAAGGCTCGAGAAAATCCTAATTTACATAGAAGATGTGTTGGTATTTTTCAAAGGATTGCAGAAGATTTAAAAAAAATAGAGACGGGTCTTTTGTATACAGAAGCAGATAATATGGAAAAATTTTTGAATAAACGTGTGCTTGAGTGGGAAAAAGAAGAATTTAACTTACAGACTTTTTTTTGGAGAGTCTTTGCTTGCCAAGAAAAACTAAAAGAAACAGAAATACAACCAACTGGTATTGATAAATTTGTTAGTAAAAATGAAGAACAAAGGAAATTAAAAGATTTTTGGGATTTGAATTTATTGGAAGTGATTTCCGAGGATTTAGGATTTGATTTTTCTAAACTTCCGATGAGGTCTCAGTTACAGTTTTTGGATTATATTAGTACGGCGAGTAGGGATGAAATGCAAGAAGTGATAGATGTAGTGAGAAGTTTTGAGGTTCGAAAAAGAGGCAAAAAAGTTGATAGAGCAAAGGAAAGAAGGGGAAATGAGCAGAAAAAATTAAATTTCTTAATTTCCTTTTTGGCTCTAGAACAAGGAGGGAAGGAAATGGGAGATATTATTTTAGATTTGGGACAAGAACCAGCAGCAGAGAGGATATTTCAGGAATATGTGAGCATAATTGGGTTGGTACAAGAAAATGCAGAATATCTGAGAACCAGAGGTGCTCCCGTAAATATTTATGAATCAGCAGTATTTAAGCGAGGGATGGGACTTTTACGAGATTTCCATAGATCAGAAAATAAGGATTTTGATAAGTTTTTGGATCAAGCCAAAGCCTATCATCGAGAGGTGATTGCTTGGGGAGCGTTGTTTAAATCAGCTACTACTGACAAAAGCCTCACTCCAGAAAAATTGAAAGAAGTTTTTGAAGAAATTCGGGTGGATGTTTTTCAAGCGGGGAGCAGAATAAAAGATCCATCCAAAATGAAGGAGGCTAATAATTATACAACTGCAGACTTCACCGTGGCAGATTATGACATGGTAGTGGAGAATTTGAGGAAAGCTTATGTGGATAATGATGTTGATCCTAAATGGTATGAGGAATTAAAGAATAATATTCCAGAAGACCTCAATAATCCTGATGTTACCTTTGTCATGGTACGAAATGAAAAAGGAAAGTTGGTAGGGTTATGTAAATTTAAACCTGATCCGGAGGACTCTGGAGCATACTACTTTGGGACGATGTACGTAGAAGAGGAGTATCAGAAGGGATTTAGTGTAGGGGGATATCTTCAGGGCTTAGCTACAACACTTATGAAAGAGGAATCAAAAGAGGATAAGAAAAAAAGTGAGGAAAAAGATCCCAAAATTAATGCCACGGTAGCGATTGCCAATACGGCTATGGAACGCCATATTGATATCGGAGAAGGGATTGGTACCAATGTGGAATATGAAGGAAAAAGTCGAGAACTAGTGAAGTTTTCTTGGAATGATCCACGAGTCGATAATTTTAGTAGTAAAGGGCTGGAGCGTGATGAAATAAAAGAACTAGCGGCAAAAGGTCCGGGAAGCCAAACCGGAGATATTCGAGCATTTAGAGTGAATACAACCTTTGGGCAAGATAGGGAATTTAGAAAAATTTTAAAACAGCATTTGCCAGTAAAGGAACGGGATGGGAGTGTCACTAATCCGGACGTAGGATATGCTTTGACCAGACTTTTTTATGGAGAAAAAGGGCAAGAGGAGACGTATGTGGTTTTTGAAAGACTTTCATCGGTGGGACTGAAAAAAGCGGCTTAAAACTTAGTATCTTTGTATTTCTTGTTTTGTCCCATCTGAATTGCTTGCTCCCAGGCTAGTTTAAAGAGGGAGAATTGAGTGTTATGAATAAGTGGGTTTGTGATAATAGTTCCCATGAGATCATCTTTTGCATAGCTATAAAAAGAAACCTTATTTCCATAAATGTGAAAACAGGTATCAAATGGGAATTCATCTCCTGAGACTAATAAACTTACCCGATTCATTTCTTCATCTTTTTTGCGGTATTCTTGTGTAATTTTATTGTCGTTAAAAAGCATGTAGGCTTTGTTTCCAAGCTTTTTTCTTTTTGGTACATATTCTTCTCGGATGTATTCTTGGATTTTAGGATGGATATTATCATCGAGTCGAAGTGCTCCGTAGATAGTCTTTTTTTCGGCGAATAAATCCTCGAACATGTTTCGGATTCCTTCTACGCCTTCAAAAAACCGTACCTTTGGCAAAACCGAATACGGATTTGCCATCTTTTTAAGGT
>CAYFMH010000089.1:0-5987 GCA_964344165.1 uncultured Candidatus Peribacteria bacterium
GTTATTTTCATAACTCTATTCTACTCTTTTTTTTGTTTATGTGAACACGCCCTAATAGGAATGGTTCTGAAAATCTTTCTAAAGAAGGCTTGGGAGTTAATCTTGATAAAGCCGTACGTCAAGCAATATCAAGACTCGGGAAAGAATGTGGTGAAAAAACTTTTTCAGAAATATATTAAACTGCCCCCGCTGGCTCCATAGTGCTGAAAGCCTGTGGAGCCATGTGCCATACCGCATTTGCTACCCGATCGGCCGAGTCTTTTTGGCTCGAGCGGGGAGTGCCCAATGTCCAGGTCAAAAAGACCAGGACAAGCGGATTCCGACCTTGAATCACAGGATTCTGCCAATGGGAAAAATGCTTAAGCCGGACGGGATTTGTAATCCCGTCCAAGATGTTTCTGTCATCAGGGTGCGAGAAATGTTTCGGTTCAACGTCCCATCTACGTAGTTTTATAAGTACTTTAAGAACTACGGTGGATAGGAGAAGATTGAACCGACCAAAATGAAAAATTTATTTTTTATTAATTTCAGGTTTTTGGAGAAAGAAGTTTATGAAAATAAACTTCCAAATTTTTCGTAAATTTGATAAAAATAAGATCAATCGAAAAATGAAAAAAATAATTTTGGGATTTTGTTTGATGATGAATTTCCTTTTGGGAGGTAATGTTTTTGCGCAGTCTGCAGAGTGGGCGGATGTGACCTTTGAAGTGATTAATGAACCCCCAGCAGCAGAACCAATAGCTGCTGCCCCAGCTGAAACAGCCACAAATAATGAAGAAGCACAAACTTCTACGGGGACGGGTCCTCCTGCTGGAGGAAGTTCTTCTCCCACAAGAGAAGGTCCTGCTCCTGCCACTGGATCATCTGTCGAATCCAAAACTGAAAAATCTGGATATTTAATGCCACGCGATCGGCGAATCCCTCTCACGGCAGATAATTACGATGAAGTGATGGTCAATAACAAAGTCCTCAACATCCTCAATCCAATAATCAAAGGCGGAAAAGATTCTGAAGACGCACTCCATCCAATTTTTAACAACAATGGAGGGCTCCTTCCTCTTGCCAATAAAATTCTTGCCGCCGTCGCTATCCTCTGGATTATTATTTTGGGAATCAAATTTATCTTTGCTCAAGGGGAAGAAGAGAAAATCACCAAATACAAAACACAAATCGGATGGCTTATCTTGGGGTTAGCTGTTATCTCTATCGCTGAATTTGCTGCCTACTCCATCTTTAATACCGAAGAATTTGATATCCTCAGAGGCGGGCAAACAATCAGTGGATTTAGTGCAAAAGCCAATCAGATCAAAGTGTTTATGCAGATCTTGGTCATGGGGGTGGCCACCATCACCGGAGTACTCGCTGGATACAATCTCATCACCGCCGCCACAGATGATGAAACCATCGCCAATGAAAAAAGATTTATGGCCGCCTTCCTCTTCGCTGTTGGATTTATATTCTTGTCAGAGGCCTTCACAGATATCGTCTCACACAAAGCCGGAGCATCAGGATCTGCCGCTCAAGGAGTGAGTGAGATGGTGGGAATTCTCAACTTTGCGCTGACCTTCCTTGGAGGAGCGGCGGTATTTATGCTCGTGCTGGCGAGTCTGTATTATGTGATTAGTTTTGGGAAGGAAGATCAGGCCAACCGGGCAAAAAGCATCATTATTGCTTGTGTGGTGGGGATTGTGATCATCGTCTCCAGCTATGTGATTGTTACCTTCTTTATTCGGTAATCAGTAATGAAATTTTGCTTTTGAAGGAAAGAAAATTTAGAATGGAAAAAATGAAAAATAAGTGGCCCGGGCTATTAATCTTTATCTTTTCTTTTTGTTTTTTTAGTGCAAATGTTTTCGCTGAAGCAGAGTGGGCAGATGTAACTTTTGAGGTGATTAACGAACCACCGGCTACTCCTGCCGCAGAACCTTCTGATGAAAGTACCTCTCCATCAGAAAATTCTCCAATAATATCTCCATCTACAACCAAAAAAAGTACTCCATCATCGATTCCCTCTCAAGTACCATCTACTCCTTCTTCCATTTCGAGCTCCGGAAGTAGAAATATTGAAGGAGATAATCGTCGGGCCACAGAAGCAATCTATACCAGTAGAGAAGTCTTTGGCGGAGATTATTTTTTTGAATCTCAAACAGACCGAAAAGGCGACCCAGAAAGATCTCTCTATCTCAGAGATTACGCTGGCAATGGTCCAGGAGAAGTACAATTCCGAAACATGCTAGAAGCCCTCTTCGGATTTGCAAAAAAAATCCTCGTCCCAATCATCATCATCCTCTGTACCTGGGCCGGATTTGAGCTTCTCTTTGCCAGGGGAAAAGAAGATACCTTTACCAACAAAAGGCGACAGATGTTTTCTATTGCCGTTGGATTTGGATTGATCCTCCTAGCGACCGTGATCGTCGAAGGAGTATTCTTCGGAGAATCCGGGAGAATATTGGTTGATAGTGACTCCAGCGGTTATGCAAAGAAAGGATACTCAGAAATCATGGGGATCGTAAAATATATCGAAACTTTCGTCGCCGTGACGGCCATTGGATTTATCGTTTATGGTGGATTCAAACTCATTATGGGAGGAGAGAACGACGACCAAATCAGTCAGATCAAAAAACAACTCACCTGGGCTGCCGTCGGAATCATTGTTATCGTTGGGATGCGAACGATCGTGGACTTCTTTACGGCAGGAGGACGATGGCATCGACTTGATCCTGGCAAGTTTGACTTAATCTATGGACTGATCCTCCGATGGACCAATATTGTCCTCAGCTTCATCGGCATCCTCGCGGTTATCGCGCTCATCTGGGCAGGGATCCGGATGATTACTCAGTTTGGAGATGAAAACGCCGTCGAAGAATCAAAAAAGATTATCCAATATGCTGTTATTGCACTTATCCTCGCCTTCTCTGTCTACACGATTGCGCATTACTTCATGCTCCCAGCTGGAATGTAGAAATAATTTTATAATTTCCAAAATTTGTAATTTGGCATTTGGAATTTGTTATTTTTTATTTTTGACTTTCTCATGATTTTCCCCTACCCTCTGCGGGCTTTTTTCATGCAAAAATTACTAAAAGATCTGGGTTCAAACGTGATTATTTTGGGCACCCAATGGGGAGACGAAGGAAAAGGGAAACTTGTTGATTCGTTCGCAAGGGAATTTGATATTATTTGTCGAAGCACCGGGGGCGCCAATGCCGGACATACGATCGTCGTGGATGATAAGAAATACATCTTTCATCTACTCCCTTCTGGAATGCTTCATCCAAAGGCTATCGGCGTGGTCGGGAATGGGACGGTTGTTTCACTACCCGAACTTATGGAAGAGATTGAGACCCTGGAAGCTTCGGGACTCGAAGTGGCCTCTCGAGTGAAACTCTCTCTACACGCCCACCTCATCCTCGATTATCACAAAAAAATCGATGCCGAACTCGAACGACGAAAAGGTGAAAATAAAATTGGAACCACCTGCCGAGGGATCGGCCCAGCTTATGGGGACAAAATTGCTCGGATCGGTATCCGGGTTGAAGACTTGCTGGATAAAGACCTCCTCAGAGAAAAAATCGAACGAAACTGTGCCTTCCATGCAAAAAATCTCGACCTTGACCTGGATCCAAACGCAGAATTTGAAGCCATCATGTCTGTTCGAGAAAAAATAAAACCTCTTTTTTGTGAAACCAGATTTTTTCTTCGAGACCAAATGACAGAAGGAAAAAGAATACTCTTCGAAGGAGCTCAAGCACACCACCTGGATATCGACCATGGGACTTATCCCTTCGTCACCTCCAGTAGTGTCTCTATTGGAGGCGTCTGTACCGGACTCGGAGTCCCACCGAAGAAATTAACCGGCATCATCGGTATCACAAAAGCCTACACCACTCGAGTCGGAGAAGGGCCTTTCCCCACAGAACTGGAGGATGAAATGGGCGAACAAATTCGAAGTGCCGGTGGAGAATTTGGCGCCACCACCGGACGGCCTCGTCGATGTGGATGGTTTGATGCGGTATTGGTAAAAAGCGCCGTCGATCTCAATGGCATTGATTGTATCAATCTGACAAAACTAGACGTTCTCTCTGGAATGAAAGAATTAAAGATTGCCAAAAAATATTTCTTGGTTGATCGAGAACTCTTCACGGTTCCAACCACGAGAAAAGCTAATCAAAAGCTCGAAGTAGAATACGAGACACTCCCAGGCTGGGAAGAGAATCTCAGTGGAATTAACAATTTTGAAGATCTCCCTCAGAACGCTCAGAACTACATAAAAACTCTGGAAAAACTCATCGATTGTCCCATCCGAGCGATCGGAACCGGAGCGGAACGAAATGATTTGATTTTCAGATAAAAAGGTTCTACATATTCTTGCAACTATTTGAAATTTGTCATTTGTAATTTGGAATTTTTAAAATTTCCTCTGAATTAAAACCATGGATCACAAACAAGTCTGGGAAACCACGCTCATCCGCCTCTCTGAGAAAATCTCTCGGATGGAATTCCATACGTGGTTCAAAAAAGTCCACATCACTGAAATATCGGGAGGAGCAGTCGTCCTGGGCTGCCCCACAGAAATGAATAAAAACTGGCTTGAAAATAAATACCACGGAGTGATTTTGGCAAATTTAAAACCAACGCTTCCAGAGATCGAACAACTGTACTTCAAAGTTGATCTCAGTCTCGCTGACGCCCCTCCTCCTGTCCCAACCGCTTTCACCCAAAAACCTGCCCGCAAACTTCCCAACCGACCAGAAATTCGAACTGAAGACGGGATTGAATCCCGAATCGTACATGATAAATTTACGCTCCGAAACTTCATCGTCGGAGAAGAAAACAGACTCGCTCATGCCGCCTGTCTCGCGGTCGCGGAGAATCCACTGAAAGGCGCAAAGAAATACAATCCATTGTTTATTTACGGAGGGGTTGGCCTTGGAAAAACGCATCTCCTCCAAGGAACCGCCAATGAAATTGCTCGCCGAAATCCGGGGGCAAAGATCGCTTACACGACGGCAGAACGAATTACAAACGAAATCATAAAAGCAATCCGAACCGGAAAATCAGATGAATTGAGAAAAAAATATCGACAGGTTGATGCCCTCATTATTGATGATGTTCAATCTTTTGAAGGGAAAGAAAAAACTCAGGATGAGCTTTTTAATGCATTCAATGATCTGTACGAATTTAATAAACAAGTCATCTTCTCTGCAGACCGCCCTCCCTCAGAACTAGAAGGAATCTCTGATCGTCTCCGATCACGGATGGGATGGGGACTTTCGGTCGATGTACAACTCCCAAACTATGAGACCCGGATGGCCATCGTCCAAGAAAAAGCACAAGAGCTCAATCTTATCCTTCCACAAGACGTACAAGAATTCATCGCAGCCAATATCCGTCGAAGCCTGAGAGAACTAGAAAATCTGCTCAATCAGGTCCTCGCCGAACTCGAGCTCTCACATCTCTCCCCGACCGTCCAATCGGTCGGGAAAATTTTGAGAAAACTCAATCCAAACGATAACCTCACCACCTCAGCCGCAGCTCTCACCGGACTCGTCAAAACACCAGACGACATCATCACGGCGGTTTCAGAATACTTTCAGGTACCCGCTACAGAGATTCTCGGAGCCTCTCGAAAAAGAGAAATTGTCTTCCCCCGGCAGATTGTGTGGCTGCTGTGTAAAGAGATCTTGAAAATGAGTTATGAGTCCATCGGTGATGCCTTTAATGGAAAAAATCACACCACGATCATGCACGGAATCAAAAAAATCCAAGAACTACGCAGAAAAGATTCTGCCACCGCTCGGCATATTCATGCGTTGAAGAAGGATTTGGGAGTGAAGTAAATGTAGATTGTAGAATGCAGATTTAGAAAAATAACGGCTTCCAAATAGTACTTTTCACCCCGAATTCTTAGGACTTGCTTAATCCACTTCAGCCAAATAACATTTTTCACAAAACACCTTCTCCGGTCTTTTTGGAGCGAACGTAGT
>CAYFMH010000090.1:0-5724 GCA_964344165.1 uncultured Candidatus Peribacteria bacterium
TAAAATCTCTTATTTCGCAAAAATTCCAAATTATTAAAGCGGCTTAGTATAAACCCTCGCCAAAACCGCCGACTCCAATGAAGCGGCACCGGACAAAGTACCGAATTTTTAAAAAAATCTTTCGGAGCCGCTCTCACCATCTCAGTGGCCATAATTTCTGCAATTGCCTGAAAACCCCGAAATTTAAAATATTCAATTACTTTTTCACTGGTGGGATAATAATAAGCCGTCCTCGCGAAAATATTATCCAGGTGTTTGAAATGCGCTTCATTTTTTGGAGCGGGGGGAAATTCATGATGCTGCGTACATAAATAAGCTCCTTCTGCTCGACACACCAAACAACGAGGTGGAAAAAGGGCGTTTAAAAACCAATTATAGCTCTTGAGAATTTTTAATTTCCAATTTTTAATTTTTAAATAATTTTTTAAATTCTAATTTTTAAACAAATTTCTAATTTTACAGTTTTTAAACATTAAAAATTACGTGTCCACCGAAATTTGAAAATTAATCTTAAAGACTTATGTAGGGGGGAGATTTATTTACAAAATTATAAAATTAAAAATTACAAAATTTTCCTTTCAAAAATTCAAGATTTATTTAACGGATTTGTTGGAATCCTCCTCCACTTCTTCCAGAATCAAATTGCTGGATTGGTTTTTGCCCAGTCTGAATCAATCGATTGATAGAGTCCTTGATCTGTCCATAAGAAAGATAATCCAAGAAATTAAGCCCAAACATTCGTCCTACGATCGTCACGAAAGTAAAACTCAAAATCGTCACAATCAATCCAACGATAGAATATCGGATGGTATTAACCGCTTGTTTAATTTTTTCATCATTTCCTCCAGAAAGGATAAAAGACATCCCTCCGATAAAGATAAAAATAGCTGATAATCCAGCCGCAATAATAAAAGCATAGACCACAAACATCTGAACCAACTCATGAAGAGAAAGATCTAGTGCGTACATAGTCTTGGGGACATTTCCTGTACCACCAATTCCTCCCGTGGGATAAGCAACAGGAGCTCCTGTGTTTAAGTATTCGACAGCGGGAGCAGCAGCTGGTTTTGGCATGATTGAGGGGGTTAAGAATCAGAATCAAGAACTTTTATAGATATTCTCTGGTTTTCACGAGAACCTATAATCCGTACAAGAGCCCGAAGAGAAGCAATATTTTGCCCGGCTTTTCCGATAACTTTTCCCATATCAGCTTCTGCTACTTTTATGCTGATAATAGCTCCTCTCTCGTCAGTACTAGATTCTACAACAATAGAATCCTTCTCTTGGCAGATTTGTTCCAAAACATATCTTACAAAATCAACAGCTTTTTCCAACATTTTTTTGCGATTTTTATAAATTATTCAGATTTTTCTTCCTTTTTATCTTCGGCCACCTCTTCTGTAGGGGCTTCTTCTGTTTTTTCAGCTTCCTTGTCCGTCGAAGCTTCAACGGAATCGGATTCTTTTTTAGGTTCTTCTTCTGGCTTTGTTTCAGTTGCTTCCTCCGCAGGAGCTGATTCTTCGGCTTTTTCTTCAGGTGTTTCCGTCGGAGCGGCCTCTCCTTCTGCCGCTTCTGCTGGCGGAGTTTCCTCTTTTTTCTCTTCTACCTTCTTTTCTTTCTTTGGTTTAGTCTTTCGTTCTTCTATAAATTTCCCAACCTCTTTTACTCCATTTTTTACCAGCAGTCGAGCCACTGTCTGAGATGGATGAGCTCCATTCCCAATATACTTTTTCAATTTTTCCGCGTCAAAAACAAGTTCTCCTTCGCCACCTTTGGCCAACGGATTGTAATAACCTAATTTTTCAACGATCTTTTTTTGAACCGCTTGGGATTTTTCTGCTACCACGAGATCATAAAAAGGGATTTTTTTTCGTCCTCGGCGGGCTAATCGGATTACCAACATATTTGAATAAATTAAAAAACAGGGCTAATTTCGTGGGAGATCTTAGTAAAAACGTCCCACGTGTCAAATTTTTCGTTTTGTAGGGAGCCTTACTTTGACTTTTTCACTTCAAAATCGGTTAAAATCGCTTCGGGCGGCTTGAGAATGGCTGTATCGTCATTATCCATAAAAAAATCATCCGGTACAGAAGAGGTTTGAGGAATTGATGTAGTAGTTTTGAGTTTGGGAGTGAAGAGACACAAAATGTCTTGGACGGGATGGCATACCCCGTTCGACTCAAGAGTGTTCTTTTGTGGACCAGAAAATCCAGAAATAACACAATTTAGATTGTTTTTTTACGAAGTCAGCGATATACTTCTTTCTTTTATAGAAAGGTTTAATCTTATTTTAGATACTCAAAACTCCCACCTTTTCTAGGCAGGCCTTGACAAAATGTAGATAATCATATATATTGCACTATGCTTTTTAAATCGGAGAACAAATGAACACACTCTGGAAAAATTGTGAGGGAAATCGTGAGCTGATTACGATTGTGGAGGATATCAGGGAATTACAGCTTTCGGACAAGGAGAGGGATTTCCTGGGCAGAGCTAATATCTTTTTGCAGGATGATTTTGTAAAATATATGGATGATGTCATAGATTGGCTTAGCAATGATTTACCGAGTGATGCCTATTTCGATGCGAACTTAAGAAACTGGCTAACACGTGCGTATCGTACCCGAAACATATTGAGCTTGATTTTGCAGGAAAATTCTCTTGCTCGTTACAAGGAAACCGACATTCAAGTTCCTAGTCAGAAGATATTCGAAATTCTTAACCTAATGCAAGAGATAACTACTGAGATTGACGCGTTCATGCAGAGTAAAAACTTGATTGTGTACGCACCATCGCCAGGAGATTTCTTTGACGAGGAAGTAATGGATCAACACCAAGATGCTAATAATGTTGCTTCAGTACATGGTCTGACTCAGGTTGTTCACGATATGTACAGTGGTGATGCTGCTTTAGATCCGGTCCAGGCTCAGAATGTTCCCAATTGGAGAAATAAACGATTACGAATTGCGGATTGTTTGAGAGTGGGGATGCTCAATGCTGATAGAGAGATGCTTCGCAAGGCAGCTGTTGTTGGGGCACGCGGAGCATTGTGGTAGATTTCTTTTCTGCTTCACACTATTTGAGCGTGCCCCAGAGCCCTGCCAGCATTCCCTTCCCATTGTTATCTTTGGCTGTTTCAGGTCTCCGACCTGAAATTTTTCTAGTTCTGGTTGTGCACTCCCAAACTAAAAAGCTTCAATCGAGACGATTGAAGCAGCCGAAGGAAAAACGTCCTACGTGTCAAATTTTTCGTTTGGAGAAACATCTCTTTGACTTTTTCACTTTAAAATCCAAAATCTTTTAGGCTTTGATTTGTTCCTCTAAGAACCAAAAACTAATAACTAAAAACTAAACTATGTGTGGAATATTTGCCGTCTCAGGTGCAGAAGATGCTGGTAAAGTGGTCCTCGAAGGACTAAAAAAACTCGAATATCGAGGCTACGACTCCTGGGGAATTTGCGTGAGAAATGAATCAAAAGTCGCCTGTCTCGAAAAAGAAACCGGAAAAATCTCTGGCGTAAAAAAAACTTTTGAATCTGGAAATGAAGCGATCGGACACTCCCGATGGGCCACCCACGGAGGCGTGACCAGACAAAACGCCCATCCTCATCAGGCTGGAAAAGTTACCCTCGTTCACAATGGAATCTTTGAGAATTTCTCGGAAGTAAAACAAGAATTTTCCCATCATAAATTTCTTTCCGAAACCGACTCAGAAGTTATCGCCGTGCTGATCAATAATTTTCTTGAAACCGGATCCTCCCCCGAGGAAGCGATCCGAAAAGCCTCTCAAGATATTACGGGACGGTTTGCCATCCTCATCATGATAGAAGGAGTAGCCGGAATTTTTGCCGCTCGTCGAGGATCTCCTCTAATTATCGGACGAAAAAAAGATCAGACCTTCATCGCTTCGGATATCCCTGCTTTTTTGGCAGAGACAAATGTCGTAAACTATCTGGATGATAATGAGATGGTCCATGTGCATGCAGGAGAAGTAAAATTCTCTGATCTAAAAACAGGAGAAGTCAAGAAAAAAAGAGATATCGAAGTTCCATGGAATATAGAAGAAGCCGAAAAGGGCAATTTTCCGCACTTCATGATCAAAGAGATTTTTGACCAAAAAGACACCATCGCCCGGGCCATAAATCAAAAAGACAAAAACCTCGCAAAAGCCGTCGAACTACTAAAAAAATCTCGAGGGACTTACTTTATCGCCTGTGGAACTGCTCATAAAGTAGCAGTGGCCGCTGAATACTTTTTTGCCGAAGCCTCACATCGAAAGATCAACGTCGTCCCGGCCTCTGAAATGCCATACTTCGAACAATTTGTTCGTCCCGATACAGCCATCATCGCCGTGTCTCAGTCCGGGGAGACTGCTGATGTGCTAGAAATACTAGAACGGGGGAAAAAATCCGGTGCCAATATCCTCTCTCTGACAAACGTAGAAAGTTCTTCAATTGCTCGAATCTCAGACGTCCACCTCCCGATAAACGCCGGAGTAGAAAAAGCCGTTGCCTCAACCAAAGCTGCTACGAGCCAAATGGCATTACTTTTTCTCCTAGCTCATGCTGACGCAGGTAACGCCAACATCGGACGACAAACGCTCTGGTCCGTGGCCGGGAACATCAATGACCTCCTCAATCCTCGGTATGAAGAACGAGTCAAAAATCTAGCCGACAAAATCGCGGACTGCCATAATCTTTTTATTATCGGACGAGGAGCTCTCTATCCGATGGCTCTTGAGGCCGCGATCAAAATCCAAGAAGTTTCCTACATCCATGCCCAAGGATTTGCCGCCGGAGAGCTCAAACACGGCCCAATCGCCCTGATCGAAAAAAGAACCCCCTGCATCGTACTCGGTGACGACCCAGAAACCATCTCAAATGCCACAGAATTGAAGGCCCGAGGAGCCAGAATCATCGGAGTTAGTGCTGAAAATAATGATGTCTTCAATGAATGGATCCGGGTCCCAGACTGCAATGGCGCTCAAGCGATTGCCACCATTGTTCCTATTCAGATTTTGGCCTACCACTTAGCCGTATTGAAGGGGCTTGATCCAGATATGCCGAGGAATTTGGCAAAGAGTGTGACGGTGAAATAAAAAAAACTACAAAAAGAAGGTTCACTTCAATACAAAAACAAGAATAAATTTGACGGTTTTTTATTTCGGAATATACCACCTGCAACATTTTTTAATAAATGACGAAATGAATACAAAACCAGGAGTTCTCAGAATAGAGACCGGCCTACAATCAACCAATTGTCCAAACTGCTGGGAAATAAAAGCTTGCAGTAAAAAAAAATGCCCAGCCCGAGAATCAACAACGGAATGTTTCAGGCACCCAGAAATCCCTTGTGATTATGAAAAAGATGACGATGGAAATTTTGTGAGTCGAATTACTCGTTGCGTAGAGTGTGAAATAGGAAAAATACAAATAGCAAGGTTAGGAGGAGGTAATCTGGGAAAAGAAAAATTCCGACAAATAATAATTGAAGCTTTAAGAGCCTCTATTGGAAGCGTTTTAAAGAAAAATGAAAGAGACAGACAACGTCTCCATCCCACAATCATCTTTACATTTCCTCCAAACTAGCTCACAAAAGCATACAAAAAAAGCCCCGCCAAAGCAAGCTTCCTCTGTTAGCACCTAAGGCGGATTTAATTCTAAAAATGGGAAACGTTTCTAACACCAAAGCAGAATTTTTTACCGACTCCTCCACCCAGAGAAA
>CAYFMH010000091.1:0-5717 GCA_964344165.1 uncultured Candidatus Peribacteria bacterium
AACACTGCCCCCCTGTACAATCAGAATAATATCCCTCTTCTCCTGAAGTACAAGCAGATCGACACACCCCTGGTTTCCCAGCCATTTCTGGATGCTCTATTTCATCCGCTTCACAAGCAGGCCCCTCTTCCTCGCTGGTTGGCTCCTCATCCTCAGCTCTCG
Organism: uncultured Candidatus Peribacteria bacterium; assembly: GCA_964344165.1. Classification (GTDB taxonomy): domain Bacteria; phylum Patescibacteriota; class Gracilibacteria; order UBA4473; family UBA4473; genus CAYFMH01. The sequence continues at coordinate 163 of CAYFMH010000091.1, forward strand.
GCCCTCCAACCGCCCTCGACCCTCCCCCAGATCCCGGACAGTTCCCGGCATTGTTGCTGTTTCCATTGAGAGTCAGAGAGATATCGTTTTCTCCATCCCCATCCAGATCTATTTCTTTTTCATTACAGAGCGTCAGAGACACCTCCTTGTCTCCCACGGTGACGACCGCTCCACCGGCTTTTACTTCTTTGACCTCGATCGTGTAGTCCTGATAGTCAGAGGAGGACGATGGTTTCATGGAGAAGGGCTTTCCCTCTCCGCTGTTTATCTTGACTCGAGCGGTGTCGTCTTTGGTTGGTTGTGGTTTATCTTCTCCGGATTCGTCTTTGAATATAATTTCCTCACTCGTCGCCCCTCCCGCTCCCGCCGGTTCGACGGCAATCGGTTCACCCCCTTCAGAAGGACTATCACTCCCTAAATCTCCTCCCCCCTCCGCCGATGCTTCTTCAGTAGTTGCTGGAACCTCATCTCCCAGAGTAGACGCCCCAGCCATCGAATCCCCTCCAGTTTCTTCCGTACCAGATTCTCCCTCCTCGGCTGCTGCGATCTCTGCTTTTTGAGATTCATCTAGAGCGCAGCAGACTTCATCACTAGAACATCCATCGGCTGTTGGATCTACGTCATCCCCAATGTTATCTGTACAATTTGCGCTATCGGTACAATATCCTTTTTCTCCAGAGCCAGTACTTGCAACACATTGACTTGCACAAAAGAGATTGGCTTCATCCCAGACTTGATTGGCTGGACATTTGTTTTCACTGGCTTCTGTGCCTGACTCATCTACTCCTTCTGCTTCAGCCATCGGAGTTCCACCGGCTTCGGCCAGACAATCTTCTGGATTATTTCCATTTGCTGTACAGATTTCATCCACACATTGTCCCTTGTAGCAGCTTACATTTTGTGGCTCCATACCAGTTTTTTGGGCACATTCATCATTAGTTTTACAATGTATACCTCCTCCCGGACTTGTGGTGACACCACCACATTTTTCTTTTACATACATTTGCCAGGCTTTGACCGAACCAGAGCCGAAATCTCCATCTATCCGTCCTTTGTAATATCCACCATCATCCCGAAGAGCTTCTTGGATTTTTATAATTTTTTCTTTTCCGAGTTTTTTGATTTCTCCCGGCGCTTTGTACGCACAGGGATTGGCGCTAATTCCAGAAGTGCCGGCTGGAGTCTCATCTTTTTTTATATCAACCGGTGGGGCTGCTGGTGTTTTAGTCTCAACTGGTTTTGTAGTTGGTTCGGGTTCTGTCTCGGGTTCTTGAGCAGGTGGTTCTGCTGACTCGGGAGTAATTTGTTTTTGAGGTGGTGGAGGAGAAGCAGAAGCACTATCTCCTTCTGATAATTTTCTCCTTCCGGTTCTTAAATCTTTCAAAAGTTCATACAAGCAATTATGTATTGCTCTATGAAATGCTGCTTGTTTTTTTTTGTCTGTCCCTGTGACAAGTACTGAATTAGAGTATCCTGAAACATTAATAGCACATTTAACTTGAGCTGTTCGAAGATAAGCTGGCCCTTGTGGAGGTGGACCATAGTCTGTAGCTTGGGCTGTTATATTATTTACTTTTACTTTACTTTTAACTTCTGCAGGTAGTTCATTAATTTCTGTTGGAGCGAGTTTGGTAAGAAGGCTATTTAATTCTTGTTGGCTAAAAGGAATATCAGTCCCCTCCACTATTTCTATATTTCCTCCCCAAAACACAAAACAACTCAGAATTGATATTAAAAGTATTTTTTTAGAACTCTTCCGCCTCACAAGAGGTAGCTCTGCTACTGTGGTGGCACCTCGGCACCTTCTCTTATCGCTTCCTAGACTTTTCCTGAAGAGAAGGTTTGGGAAGCTGGAGAGCTTGCGATGGTTTCTGGTTTTGAGTGGATTTTTCATTTTCATCTTTTTTATTTTACTGGGAAGTGTGAGGAGGAAGCAAGAAAAAAGAAGTGAAACTCTCCCCTGGCCCCTCTCTTTCTGAGAGGGGGCAAAAAAGGGAATAAAAAAGGGGAATTCCCAAGGTCTATCTATGGAGACTCCAAAATATCATGATCACCAATCCGCCGAAACAAAATCCCCTCTGAAATGTATTCAAACGTAGCGCGAAATTGCATATTAATCGACAATTCCCAAATATTCTCTGTGCCTTGTAATTTTTTAATTCGGAGCGAGGGATGTCTCAAGTCCTGAACAAATAAATCCAATTTATTCCGCCAAATCTTTTGAATATTTTTAGGAAGCTTCTTAAATTCTTTGCGAAACTTGTGTGAAAATTCAATTTTCATTCCTTGAGCCACTGATCAATTTTTTTAAGGTCTGTTTCAGAATTCACTTCAAAACTTTTTATTTTTCCTTCTCTTTTTTCTCGTTCTACTTCTGGATCTGGAGTTGGGGCAACTACTTTCAAAGTAACCTCTATCCTCATATCGTCAGAAACTTTCGGAGGTAGTTTTTGTTTCCATTTTTTGGGAACCTCTGAAACCGGAACGGTAAAATTCATATCCCTACTCTATCATGTATTTTTTGCAAATCAAACTTTTATTGCGTTCCCACCGCTCCATCCATTTTATTTTACCCAGAAGCAGGAAAAAAGAAGTGAAACTCTCCCCTGACCCCTCTCTTTCTGAGAGGGGGAAAATTTCTAAAGAAATTTTTTGAGTTCTTTTTTTACTTTTTCCAGGTCATTTAAGCCCTCTTCATTGGTGAATCGAATCACTTGGATATCTAGTTGGTTGATAATAAAAGTTCGAAATTCATCTCTTTCTTTTTGGTCTTCATGAATTTTCCCATCTATTTCGATGACGAGCTTTTTTTCATGACAATAAAAATCTGCCACAAAAAATCTTATTTTTTCTTCGTACTCAAAAATAATCGGATATTGTCGAGCAAATTTCTTTCCTTCAAATCGCTTTGCTCTCACTACTTCCCAAAATACTTTTTCGGCTTCTGTCTGATTTTTTCGCAAACTCCGTACGGTATCCTTGATTGATTCTTGAATTGAATTTGGCATTAAAAATAAAAAAATTTATAATTTTTTGCCTTCCTCCCCTCTCAGAAAGAGAGGGGCTGGGGGAGAGTTTTATTGAGAGAAGGCTAGAGAGAGTTTCCCCCTTCCCTTACCACCACCTTCCCAATCCGCTCCGGCAACACCAACCGCACATCCCCCTCTCGATTTTTTTTGTCATGCGTCATCGCCCCCCAGATCTCGGATTCACCAAAAGCACAATCCAGACCAACCCCAAAGTCCTCAAAAATCTTCCGGATCCGATCGGCTGTTTCCGCCGAACAAATCCCTTGCTTCAAAGAATAATCTGCTGCCATCACCGTCCCCATCGCCACGGCTTGCCCATGCGGGATTTGGTATTTTGAGAGCAGTTCAATCGCATGCCCAAAAGTATGTCCCAAATTCAAATGCATCCGAACATCAGATTCTTTTTCATCTGCTTCCACGACGTTCTTTTTTATCTGAATGGAGTCTGGTACGAGTTGAAAAATCTGGTCCAGATCCAAATCTTCTTCGGTCATTTTTTCTAGGTCCGTAAAATGCGATTCCGACCCCAAGATCCCATGCTTGATCATCTCAGCAATCCCATTCAAAACTTCTGACTCTGGCAAAGAATCTAAAAATGCCCGACAACAAAAAATTGCCTCCGGCTGATGAAAAGCACCGATGAGATTTTTTCCATATTTGCAGTCGATCCCAGTCTTGCCTCCCACAGACGCATCCACCATCGCCAGGAGCGAACTAGGTATTTGGATGAAAGGGATTCCCCGCATAAAAAGTGAAGCCGCAAATCCCACCATGTCTCCGATCACTCCACCTCCGATAGCGATAAAAAGACACCCCCGATCAAAGTTTTTTTCGAGTGCTGTATTCAAAATCTGCTCTACCGAACCCCAGTTTTTTTGTGATTCTCCCGGCGGTAAAACCAAAACATCAGCAAATTGCTCAAAATCAAATCCAGATTCCTGAAACACATTTCCATCCGTAATAACCAAAACTCTCCGATCTCCAATTTGCTTTTTCAACTCCTTCTGAAGTGATGAAAAATCCACTGTAAAAGAAATATCATAGCTTTTTGCTTTTTCAGAAATGTTAACGGTTATATTTTTTATCATTGCTGCTATATTCAAAATTCAAGCTTCAAGCTCCAAACTTCCCTCAAAACTTAATATTTCCCACTATTTTTTGCAAATTCTAAAAATACAGGGTTTTTTTGCGGCTTCATCCCCATTCGTTTTGTTTCGACGGACAAGCGGGGGTAAGTATCTTGCCTGTCGGCCGTAGTTTTAAAATACTTTTTTAAAGTAACTAAGGCTGAAGCATTTGCAGAACAACCTCTATTTTTACCAACTAATTTTATAGTAATCTTTCACATCCAAAATACATAAATCTAGTAAGATTTACCACGGGATCGATTTTTTGCGGCTTCACGGGGGTGATCCCGATTTATCGGGAGAGCCCCCGGGAAAAGCCGCCCCAAATGCGAAGATCCATCTATTTAGCAGCACAAAATCTCTCGAGCATTTGCAGAACAACCTCTGTTTTTTGCTGAAAAAACACGCCGCCAAAAAAAACTCTAAAAAAACGCTTGACACCCCCAAGTAAATTACTAGAATCGGCCGGCTCTCAGTAATTTTCTGAGGGAGTGATCTTTTACATGTCGTTTGTATTTAAATCTTTTCAATTAATTAAAAATGTTTTCGAAAACATTTTTAGCAAAAAATATTTTTTGTTTTTTGTGATTTACTCATCGAGTAATGATCAAGTCTGAGTAAAAAAGTTAAAAAAGTTAACAACAGGTGTATAAAGGATCCCTTGACTGATACTTCCGAAGAAGGACGTTGGCAGCTTACGATAAGCCTCGGGGAGCGAGCAACCACGCTTTGATCCGGGGATTTCCGAATGGAGAAATCCTTCCCGCTTGCGGGAAACTGTGTGCCCAAATCCATTAAGCACATGGAGGAAAGTCGGCGAACTGAAATATCTAAGTAGCCGGAAAAAAGAAATCAACAGAGATTCCCTTAGTAGTGACGAGCGAACGGGGAGTAGCCCAAACCACAATTTATTGTGGGGTTGTAGGACTTCAATATCTGAGTTCATTATATAGGAGAAGGTTTTGGAAAAAACCGCCAAAGAGGGTGATAGCCCCGTATTTGAAATATATTGAATCCAGTAGGAGTATCCTGAGTAGGTTCGGACACGTGAAATCCGGATTGAATCTGGGTGGACCACCATCCAAGGCTAAAAAAAGTATCAGATCGATAGTGCACTAGTACCGTGAGGGAAAGGTGAAAAGAACCCCGGGAAGGGGAGTGAAATAGATCGTGAAATTATACACTTATAAGGAGTGGGAGTGCGTTCCTCTCTGCGTTCGGAACTTAATTATCAATTAACAATTATCAATGATGGAATTTCTTTATAACTTAAATTCCAAAATTGTTCATTGAAGATTGATCATTGAAAATTGGAGCGACGAGCATAGCGAGGAGCGTATGACCGCGTGCCTTTTGTAGAATGAGCCAACGAGTTAGCTGTATGGGGCAGGTTAAGGCA
>CAYFMH010000092.1:0-3886 GCA_964344165.1 uncultured Candidatus Peribacteria bacterium
AACCTTCGCTTTTTTCCCTCAACTATCAATTATTCCAAATTTCGATATTCGGGTAGAAAGTAACTTGACTTTCTTATTATTATATATAATATAGAAATAATCCAAAAATTAATGACAGGAAAATCATTAGTAACTCCGAATTCGTTTCAAGAAAGACCACCAGAATCTAAATTATTTGATTTAGAAAGTGTTACGAATCAAATATTGGAGGCGATGCAAATAGAACAATTACCACCAACAGTAATTGCTGTTTTTGATAATAATGGTACTGGATTATACAGCAAGGAGTATGAGAGTCTGAGGGAATCAATGATTCAAGCCCGGCAGTTTAAGCCGATTGGATTGCTTCGTTTTGGTGTGGATGGTCCGAAGTTTATGAAATCGCAAATAGATATAATTGCAAGAGGGGAAACGAGTAGAGGGGAAATGACGACCGAAAAAGAGGAGGAATATGCAAGTATAAAATTTGCATGGGATCGGGTAGAGCAGATTTTTGTAAACCCTAATACTGGGGCTGATGATTATTTGTGTGTTTTTATACAAAGCCCCAGCATAACTAATGCACAAGCAGACTTTATCAGCAGAGCTAAAGAAATTGGGATCCCTCTTGAAAAAATTTGTATATTAAATCCTGCTTCAGAATCAAATCAATTAGAATACCATCATGGATTAGATTTGAATGCCTGTAAAGAAACACTTTTAAGTATCATCGCTTCTTTCATTTCGTGTGATCTAGATTTCGTTGAAAGGGCCATATCAGAAGTTTTAGGTGATCATGCCAATAACAATAGTTTAAGAAGCATATTAAAAAGAGACTTAAGACCAGCTTTAGTCATCTCCACGGGAAGGGGAAAACTTCGTGCTTCTTTAGATGGTCGATTTAGCGATTTTTCAAATGTGATGCATCATCGTATCCAATTGGCAAGCTCTCCTCAGGAAGTAAAAATAATTGTCAAACATTTATTGGAGCAGAGTTTACAAGATGAAGAAAGACTTCCTGAATTTATGATGGAGGATGTATTAACTTTAGCGGCAGTCGACGATGAAGAAAGTATGGTTTCTCAGGATTTATTGCAGAAAGCTTTAGATTCATTACGCTATTGCGTGGCCGTTGCGCGGGGAGAAGAAATCCCTGAAGAATGGGCGGACAAAGGTTCCGTTGAATCTTTTTTAAGGCGACTTGCTCAACGTATTCCTCGTAATGAAAAAAGTGCCGTCTGGATGCATGATGTTTATGAAATTGTAGGATATGATCTGAAGCAATTAGGGTGATTTACGGCAATCGAATATAAGCTCAAGAATCTTACTTTAATTCTAAAGAAACTATCTTTTGGTCTTGAATAATTTTCTTGACAAAACAAAAATGCTTCATAGAATCTGCCGGCTTTTACTATATTTAAGCCATTTTTTATACGTCATGAAATTTCGAATTGGAGACCAAGTCATGGTCACAACTGGCAAAGACAAAGGGAAACAAGGGACTATCGCCCGAATTTTTCCACGGCGAAACCTCGTTCAGATTGAGGGAATCAACCGAAAAGTAAAACATATGAAAGCCCGAGGAGGAAATCCTGGGGAAAGAATCGATTTTTTTGCTCCGATCGAGATTTCAAACATCGCCATCGTCGATCCAGAAACCAAAAAAGCTTCTCGGATCGGATACAAAGTTGATAAAAACGGGAATAAAACCCGAATTTCAAAATCTTCTGGCAAAGAACTTACTTCTGTCAAACCAGCTAAAACTACTGTAGCCGCCTAACCATGAAATCAAGACTCCTCACACAGTTTCGAGAAAAAGGAATTGCCCAACTGCAAAAAGATTTGGGACTTAAAAATGTAATGCAGGTTCCGCAGATTGAAAAAGTTTGTATCAACGTAGGGATGGGATCATACATCCAGAGAACGGGTAAAAAAAGTGAAGAATTGCTTCAAGACGCTCTTATGAAGATTGCCGGACAGAAACCTTCTGTGAGAAAGGCTCGGCTCTCTGTTTCGAATTTCAAACTCCGAGAAGGGATGCCTGTCGGATCGACCGTTACGCTTCGAAAAGATCGAGCGTACGACTTCCTTGATAAATTAGTGAATGTTGTTTTTCCTCGTGTACGAGACTTTCGAGGGGTTTCTCGAAAAATCTTTGATAAAAAAGGGAATTGCTCTATTGGTTTTAAAGAGCATGTCGTTTTTCCCGAAACTGAATTGAACGATGAATTGAATCAACCATTTGGTCTTCAGGTTACGATTGTTACGACGAGTGATAATTCTGACCACGCGATGAAAATGCTCGAATACTTTAACTTTCCTTTTAAAAAATAATTAACCCTAAAAATGGCTCGAAAGTCAATTAGTCACAAATCTCGAAAATTTATGGAAAGATACCTTCTTGCCAAAAAAGAAGGGCGAAAAATCAAGCTCTCCACTCGGGCTTACAATCGATGCAAGCTCTGTGATCGACCGAGGGCTTATATGAGAGACTTTGGGATTTGCCGATGTTGTTTTCGAGAGTTGGCAGAAAAAGGACAGATTCCAGGGGTTCGTAAATCATCATGGTAATCCGATTTCGGAACGCGGAATGCGGATTTCGGAATTAAAAAACTAAGTTCTAAACTCTAAGTTCTAATAACTAAACAATGACCGATCCAATTGCAGATTTTCTCACTCGTATCAGAAATGCTCAGATGGCTGGGCATGCGGAGGTAGTACTTCCTTATTCTAAAGAAAAAGAACAAATTGCCAAAGTGATGGTAAAAAATGATTTCTTGAAATCTGTTAAAAAAGATACTTCTGGTAAATTTCCAGCACTCAAAGTAAAACTCCCAGGAAAAGAAATAACGCTCAAACGAATTTCAAAACCAGGACAAAGAATTTACATCAAATCAGGAGAGATTAGAAAAGTAGAAAACGGATTTGGGATCGCGATCATCTCTACTTCAAAAGGAATCATGACCGGATACGAAGCCAGAGCGCTTAAAATTGGGGGAGAATATCTTTGTGAAATAAGTTAATTCAAAATTTAAAAAGCAAAATTCAAAATAATGGAATTTTTTAAAAACTACCTGTCCGCCGAAGTTTGTAAACTAAATTTGAGACAAACGAAGGCGGGAGAACTAACCACTAAAAACTAATAACTAAACCATGTCACGAATCGGAAAAAAACCAGTTGCGGTGCCTCAGGGAGTGGAAGTTACTGTCCAAGATAATATTCTCTCTGTAAAAGGGCCAAAAGGTACACTGACTCAAGAAATTGAGACAGAATATGTGGACGTAAAGGTTGAAGACGGACAATTGGTAGTAAATCGAAAGAACGATAGCAAAAGTGCTCGTTCTCGACATGGGCTCTATCGAAGCTTGGCTCAAAATCTTGTCCAGGGGGTGACTGAAGGTTTTAGTAAAACGCTAGAAATCAATGGAGTGGGATATCGAGCGGCGATCAAAGGAAAAGTTTTTGAATTACAACTAGGATTTTCTCATCCGATTAACTTTCAGATTCCAGAAGGGATTGAAATCTCTTTTCCAGATGAAAAGAAACAAAACATCTTTATGGTTTCTGGAATTGATAAACAATTGGTCGGACAAGTAGCGGCTAATATTCGAGAATTTCGAAAACCAGAGCCTTATAAAGGAAAAGGAATTAAATATGTTGATGAGCACATCGCTCGAAAAGCAGGTAAATCTGCTAAAAAAGCTTAATTTTAAACAACCATGAAATCCGCAGTAAAAACCGTCAAACGAGCCGCGAGAGCAAGAAGAACTCATGCAAAAGCTCGACTCAGTGAGAAAAAAAGATTGATCGTGTTTCGATCTCTCAGAGCGATCTATGCTCAGATTGTTGATGATGCGACGGGGAAAGTCCTCTGTGGGACCTCTAATCTCAAAGGAAAATCAGGAA
>CAYFMH010000092.1:3896-5610 GCA_964344165.1 uncultured Candidatus Peribacteria bacterium
GAGCGAAGGCCGTGGGAGCTGAGATTGCAAAACTCGCAAAAGGAAAAAAAGTAGAAGAAGTGGCTTTTGATAGAAATGGATATCGATATCATGGGCAGGTAAAAGCTGTCGCTGAAGCGGCGAGAGAAGGAGGACTTAAATTTTAATTAACAATTATCAATTAAGGAATTTAATTACTAAGAACTAATAACTATAAACTAACAACTAATTAAAATGGCTGAAGATACAGCAGCGGCACCGGCAGAGGAGAAGGCAGAAGCAGTAGCTGCTGAGGCACCTGTAGCGGAAGCTAAAGAAGAAGCAAAATCTGAAGAAAAGGCAGATGCTGCGCCAGAAAAGAAAGATGAAAAAGCCGGAAAAGCTGATCAGAGAGATCAAAGAGATCATAAAGATAAACGACGACGAGGTGGAAACCGACGAGGTCGAGATCGAGATCAACAAAAAGAGTTTGAAGAAAGTATCCTTCGGATCGCTCGGGTGACCCGTGTGGTAAAAGGAGGACGAAGAATGCGATTTCAGGTGGCCGTCGTGATCGGAGACAAAAAAGGTCGAGTGGGGTTTGGTATTGGAAAATCAGGAGAAGTACTTCTCTCTATCCAAAAAGCTGTCGCTGTTGCCAAGAAAAATTTGGTAAATGTTCCGATTTTTGAAGATTCTATTCCACATAATATTACAGCCACATTCAAAGCTACAAAAGTAATGCTTATGCCAGCGCCAGAAGGTACGGGAGTGATTGCTGGTGGAGCGGTTCGTACGATTTTGGACCTTGCGGGGATCAAAAATGTGCTCTCAAAATCACATGGTTCACGAAATGCAGTAAATCTCGCTTATGCGACCTTTCGAGCGTTGGAAAAATTGAGAACAGAAGCTCCGAAGGGAAGTAAGAAACAAGAAGGAAGTAGTAAGGAGCAAGAAGCAAGTGAGAAAAAAGAAGTAGCAAAAAAGGAGCCAGCCTCCGCCAAGGCTTCACCGGAAAAGGAAAAAGCTAAAAAAGCTCCGGCTAAGAAGGCTCCAGCAAAAAAATAACTTTATTATCAGAGCAAGAACTAAGTTCTAAGCTCTAAGTTCTAACAACTAAAATTATGAAATTAAATGAATTGGCACCGAAAATAGTAAAAAAAGCTCGACGAAGAAAAGGGCAAGGGAATGCTACAGGAAATGGAACCTATGCTGGGCGAGGGATGAATGGTCAAAACGCTAGAGCTGGTGGAGGGGTGCGTCTTGGGTTTGAGGGAGGACAATCTGGGCTCCTAGACCGAATGCCAAAACTCAGAGGATTTAAAAATCCAAATCGAATTCCTACTCGAGCGGTGAATTTATCTGATCTAGAAGAAGTTTTTAATGATGGAGACAAAGTAGATTTGGACGCCTTGATTGATAAAAATCTTGTTGGAAATGGCGAATCTGCCAAAATTCTTGGCAAAGGGAAGCTAACAAAGAAACTTGAGATTTCTGGGCTTCAGGTGTCTGAGTCTGCCAAAAAGGCGATTGAGAAGGCTGGGGGGAAGATTGAATAAAAGACAGAAGCACAGATTAATCGCTGATTTCGCAGATGACGCAGATTTTTTAAGATGAAAAAGGGAAACGGTCCTGACGTTTTTGAGGCGTAAACTTTTAGGCGGGTTTAATATTTCGAAAAAAACAGAAGGATCTTTGAATTATTTATACTAAGCCGCTTTAATAATTTGGAATTTTTGCGAAATAAGAGATTTTA
>CAYFMH010000093.1:0-5583 GCA_964344165.1 uncultured Candidatus Peribacteria bacterium
CCCTTTCAGGGGCTCTCCTGAAACTACCGGCTGGGCCGGTAGAGAATGTCACTTTTAAAATTTGTACTTAAAAATTAAAAATTATTTCTTGTTTTCATTTCTCCCATTCCAGTACTCCCAAAACAAAATCTTAGCTACTACCAGGAAGCAGAGAATCCCGAAAGCAATTTCCCAGTTATTTTTAACCACATACCAGATGCTCTCTCCGAAATAGTATCCAGACCCAATCACCACTCCAGCCCAAATACATACTCCCAAAAAATTAGAAATGATGAAGGTGTAGTGATGCATGTTGGTTGATCCGGCGGTAACGGCGAGCATAGGACGAAGCGTCGTGAAGCAAGATCCAAGGAATATGGCCCAGGGACCATGGTCTTTAAAAAATTTTTCAGCTTTTTTCAGTCTTCGGTCTGGGAGGAAGAATTTATGACCGTGCGTTTGGAGCCACTTTCGGGCTCCGTGGCGGCCCCAGAGAAAAAGAATATTATTACAAATCGGAGGGATAAAAACCGCGATGCAGATGAGGGGGATGAGGGACATATCTGGATTTGTTTTTATCCAGACAGACACGGCGAAGATCAAAGTGGAAATAGGAATTGGAACTCCAAAATCATCAATAGCCAAAAAGAATGCCACGGCAAGGAGTCCAAATTCTGCAAAATACTGTTCCATAATCAGGAAGTGTTTACTCTTTTTGAGAGGATTTTTCAATAGAATAAATCCTGGAATTCAAAGAGGATGTTGTTTTTTTAAAAAAAGAGGAACGGGGAGGGAATGCTCCCCTCCCGATCCTTTTATCCTTGGTCATTTCTTCTTGAAGATGTTGAAAAGTTTTTTCAATATCTTATGGACCATAAAATAGTGACAATGTTTTAAAAGTCAACTATGTGAACTGTAATTTTTCACGCCTATAGGTTGGTAGATATTCTCAAAAGCTGATTCCAATCGCACGCCCCCTTAAACCTGTCCCGAGCACTCGGGACGGGTTAACGAACGATGGTGGTTATCGTTCTTAAGGTGGTGGTGTGATAACTTACTGTGAACTAAAATTTATTGACGGTATTGATTTCTCAATAAGCCGGAATGACTTTGTTTTTAAAAATTTTTTTAGGCAGCTCCTGAGTCCGTATTTTTATTGGCTTCTTTTGTTTCTTCAGTGGGCGGAGCAGGAGCTTTTTCTGCTTCTGCGGCTGGATCTGGTTCGGTCGATGGAGCGCTGGCTTGGAGTTGTGAGAGATAATTACCTTCGGTTGGTTCAGCTGGAGCTCCGGCAGCGGGAGGAGGTGTGGCGCCAGGAGCTTCTGCAGAAGGAGCTCCTTCTGGTGGGCTAGCTTCACCTGGTTTTTGAGCCCCTTGTCCGACTCCCATCCGAGCTTCGATCTCTGCGTCTACAAACTCTTTCTTTCGTCCGAATTTCATCCGTGAGTATTTTTTGATTACTTCGGCGACCTTTTCATTTTTCATGCTTGGGTCGTAGAGCGTCTCCATGGAGAAGGGACGAGAAGTGGTGTTTTTGATGTTTAGTTTCACGTAGGCTTTATAATTGGCAATACTGAGGATGTCCTGAGCCGAAAGAGTTGGAGAGTACTCTTTTTCTAGATACTCCGCATCGTCGGCCCCGACTTTGAAGCTCATCATCGTCCCCACGTTACCAAACACCGCATCTCGGATCTTGGTATCTCCTCCACCGCCTTCTCCTTCGGTGAGCTGAGCGATATATTGGTGGGCCATGATCAGACAGAGCCGATATTTACGGGCTTCAGACAGGATCGCGGCAAAGGTGTCGGTCGCAAAGTTTTGGAACTCATCCACGTAGAAAAAGAAATCTTTACGTTCTTCTTTTGGGATATCAAATCGTCCCATGGCCGCCATATTTATCCGCGCCACGAGGATCAATCCCAATAGTTGTGCGTTGATATCTCCGATTTTCCCTTTGGACAGATTCATGAGGACCACTTTTTGGTTGTCCATGGCTTCACGAATATTGAAGGAAGACTTTGTCTGTCCAATGATATTACGCATGGTGGTATTGGTCACAAACGGTCCAAATTTGGACGTGAAGTAGGGGATCATCTCTTGTTTTTCTCGATCTCCGGTCTGGGCCATTTCGTTTTCCCAAAACGCTCGCACCATCACGTTTCTTACCTTGGAGACTTTGTACTTCTGATAATCATCATCGATAAAAAGACGTGGGATATCGATCAGACTAGCCCCTTCTTCTTCATCATCCATGAGGGTCAGACATCCGTTTCGGAAGTAGTGTTGGATACGTGGACCGAAGATTTCATTTCCAAACAGTTTGATAAAGATCTCCATGGCATCGAGACTGGCTCGGTCTTTTTCTTCATCGGTTTTGGCCTCCAATATATTCAGTCCCATCGGACGTTCGATGTCTCCTGGATCGAAGACGATCACGTCTTTTGCTCGTTCTTTTGGGACACAAGTGAGTACATCGTCCACGAGATCTCCATGGGGATCGATAAGCCCCACTCCGTCTCCATTTTTGACATCCTGGACGGCCATATTCCAGAGAAGCACGGATTTACCAGATCCGGATTTCCCAATACAGTAGTGATGCCTGGTCCGATCATCTCGGAGAAATCGAACGGGTTTCGTGATTCCTCGGTAGACAGAATTTCCAAGGACCACTCCTTCTTTTGGAAGGTCGATTGGTGGAGGGAGGACTTTATAAGTGAGCCATTTGATCGTTGGGATTCGGTTGTACCGCGAATCAGGAAAATGGAATATGGTTGCTAATTCTTCTGAACAAAGCAGATTTCTTTTTTCCCAGAGATTTGGTAGCCTGAGTCGGTAGTTGTGCCGGATAAAAGGGGAATTAATAAAATTCAAAGGAATAATTCTTCGGTTATCAAAAAGATTGGATCCCTTCATTTTGAATACATTGAAAGCAACAGAAATTCCATCTATAATTTCTTGAACTCGGGCTTTTTTTGGGGAGGCCGCGAGGACCCGGATCGTGGTAGTAAAGCCAGACTGGGCGGATGTTTCTCCCATGGCTTTGTAGGATTCTTCTTTTGAACTCAGCATTCGGACGACGCCTCCAGAATCTTTACTTTCATCGGTGAGAGTATCAGTCTGGGGATCGTAGCCTCGGACCAGAATTTTGAACGGTAAAAAAATCAACCGCAGCAAAAATCCAAGGATCGGAATGGCAAAAATTCCTGTGGGTTGTTTTTTTTCTTTAAAAAGAGCTGTAGCGGTTTTTTCAGCCTTTTTTTGCCATTTGTTATTACACGGATGGACGATGAATTGAATGACGGCTTTCTCATCTTTGTCTAATTTGGCAAAGGAATTGGCGACATCATTGAGCGCATCGTCTTCAATTTTTTTATACGTTTGGATTGGGAACCAATAAGGTTTTTCTGTATGCATGTAGTACCCGTTTGCGTAGTAACCTTGAGGTTTGAGTTCAAAATATTGTTCTGGTTTCAGAACCTCGATTTCTGCATCCGGATAAAAAGACGTAATCTGCTTATCAATGATTTTTTGATAGTAGGGATCACAGACGATGGCAAAACTGAGTTCTCGTTTTTCAAACTGGAATTCAAAAGAAAAATGGGGTTTATTCCAAATCGTTCGTTTGATCCAGATATTGTAGAGGTTGAGTTCTCGGGTCTCGTGGATCGCTCGGTAAAACTGCTCCATTCGTCCGATTGCTTCTCGGAAGTCTTTTTCAGTTCGTTTCTCTTGATCAAGCTTTGAGTCACTTCGAGGCAGTGTCACTCGCATGTGGACGAGTTTTTTGATCTCCCGTCGTCGGTAAATATATCGAGCCAGAAAAACAAGAAACTTAAACAATAAATAGGCCCCGACGATAATAATTATCCACATCCACCAGGGATACAGTACCCAGATATCGAGAAATCTTTCCCAAGACTTATTTAGAATTTCCATTTGTTTTTAAAAATTCTAAAGATTATACCAAAAAAAAGCCAATAATTCAACCCTGGGGATTTGTTTTTTTGATGTTTCTGTTGAAAAGTCTTGACAAAATCAAATTTATAGCTATATATGATTTTGATATTTAAATTATTTTTTAATTTTTCGCCATGTCTGAACCTACCACACCAAAACCATTATCTTTACAAGATGTTGTTCAAACTCTAAAAAGAGCAGAAGCTGAGCAAAGTCCTGAAGCAAAGCAAGCACAAATTGGTGTAGCTCTTGGTCAACTGGAAGCTCTTTCTGATCAAGTGATAGCCACTGTTTCTCTTACAAAAGGTGCTGTGGGGGAAGAAGTCGCAAAAGCTGAGAGCAAGGCTCCCGAAGTAGCTATGCCAGAAGATATGGAGCGAGTAAATGCCGTTAAAGAAGTGATGGGCAAAAACATAACTAATCTGGAAAAATGGAGAACTGAATATGCTCAAAGGCTTTTTGAAGCCTCCGAAGGACAAATTAAGGTTGTTTCTATTCCAGATGTTTCAGATGATCTATCAGCAGAAATATTAAATGGAGCACATATGGTTGATCCGGAAAAACAATTTAAAGAAATGGGGATGGCGGTTATACCGGAAATTGAAGTGGAAGGGCGACCACTTCAAGCAGGTGATTTGCCAGGAATATTTGAAATCTTAAATGACAGAAGTATGACTTGGGGATATTACAAAGACCTAAATCGAGACAGACAACTAGGAGATACACCAATTGAGTCCGGATGGTACGGGTTTTCTCATGAGGTTGTTCCTAATACACTGGATGATAATTTTGGAGCAATGCAAAAAAAAGCTCCTCAAAAAAAGACCAGAACTTGACGTAAAGGATGACGATCCGAGAGCCAATGAATTGCCATTTATTTTTGCCATTGAAGACCATATTACTCAAGTAGGATTGGAAGAATACAGAAAAAACGGATATTTTGGAGAAGGAGAAAGTGGAAATGACTGGAAATATGCTTGGCTAAGGAATCCGGTTTCCGGCGGCAACCGCGTGGCTGTTGGGTACGTCGATTCCGATGGCTTGTTCGTCTTTGCGGATCGCCCCGACGGTTCGCTTCCGAACTTGGGGCGTGCGTTCCTCTGGAAGTTCTCATAGGGACGCGGGAATTTGGATCATCTCTCTACGTTTCATCAAAACACTTCGAGCAACAGGTTTTCACCAGCAATAAAAAAAGCCGGATCTGTACGATCCGGTTAATTTTAGTTTGTTTTCGAAACAAATCCTAAAAATACTGACTATAAATTTCCGGATGTTTCGTTTTCAATCTTGTTTTCAAGATTTCATAGCTGTCATCAATCGCATCTACCTTTGGTAAAACCTGCGCCGCAAATTTTTCTTCGGCTTCTTGTTTTTTTGCCTCCAGCTTGGCAATGGTTTCCTTGTACTTGGCGGCTCGTTTTTTGAGCGCGGCCATCGAGGTGATATTGAGTAGGCCGCGGATTTTTTTGAAAATATCGGGACGGGCGGCCAAGAGTTCCAACATTTTGTCGAGTTTGGGTTCCTTTTTGGTCCAAACTTTGTTGATGAAGATCTTCTTCATGAGAAAAGTGTTAAAAATAATAACGATTCTCAATAAAAATCGAATTTTTTCATCTTAAACGCAACACATGAAGATTAATCTCTAAT
>CAYFMH010000094.1:0-5460 GCA_964344165.1 uncultured Candidatus Peribacteria bacterium
TGGAGTTGTATCGGATGGCTCCTTCGTTACAAGTTGTGGAACTTCCGAGTTTCATGGCTCCGTTTACATCGAGTGTGGCCTTCGGTGTGGCCGTGTTGATTCCAATATAATTGTTATGAGCCTGTACAAGAGAGCCGATTTTTCCACCTGTGGGTTCGGCAGAGGGGGGAGAAGGCCAGGTGATGGCCAAAGTGGTACTGATGACAGCGACAAGGGCTATTCCGGAGACGAACAATGATTTTTTCATGATTTTCTATAGAAAATTAAGTCTGTGTAATTTTAACAACAGATTTTTGTTTGTTCCTAATTTTTTATGAAATTTTGAGTTGATTTTTTGGAAGCACTGTTGTACTAAGATTAATTTTGAACTTAGTTTTTTTATATCCTTTTTGTCCTTTCGGACATTTTCCCTTAAATTAAGGGAAAAGAAATAGGAATTTTAATTATGATGTTTCCTTTTCCCCGCGATACACTTACTCAGTGTTATGCCAAATCTATCTTGCTCTCTGAAGCAGGAGTCGCGTCTATAAATCAAAAAATTCCTAGGAAAAAATTGATGTTTTTTTTTGATTTCAAACATATGGGTTTGCCCAATAAATTTGGGCTCAGATCAGATCTCAATAAATTTTTGGCTCAATTCCCGACCATTCGTCAAAAAGTTTTTGCTGATTTTCCACATGAAATAATTCGACTGGGGGGGGATGAATTTGTGATTTTTTTATCGAATTCTGATACGGCTATTAATAAGGTGAAAAATTTTACCGTTGAAATTCGGAAGTTAAGGGATAAATTTTTGTCTGAAAAAAATGAGGTGGTGATTGAAGCCGAAAAAGTTGCTCATCTGAGGCAGACGATGCGGAGACTGCGATGGGATTTTTGTCATGAGAGGGGCGACTTTTCGATCGATCAGTTTTGTGATTTTTTGAAGGGAAGATTGAAAATGGAAAAAATAAACATTGATTCTAAAGTTTTGGGAACAGAGATTTTTCAGCGGGCTGGATTGCTTCAGAGAGCCTATGTTTTGGGACGAGAAAAAACACTCAAAAAAGAAAAGCTTTTAGAGATTTCAGGAGTGCTTTTTTCTCTTGAGGATTTAACTCCAGCGGTTATTTGTCAGGCTTTGGTCCAGGCAGAAGAAAAAGTCTCTGCCATGAAACAAAAGGGAGCAAAAAGACTTTATTTTGTTCCTCAAAAATTAGAAGATCGAAAGTTGTCAGAAGCAGAACTGTCTGAAATTAAAGCCTGGGAAGACCACGAAAAAAAATATCAACTCATGAAAAAAACAGGATCCATAGAAGAATCATTTTTTTGGTCGGATCCAATTATTGAGGGAGTACTTCGTCTGAATCTCTGTGCCAATCAAAAAATTGGTCGTATTTTTGAGATTGATAAACCGACGGATTTTCAGGTAATGATTTTTAAGCTCATTGGGTTTGGGGCGATTAATAACAACTTAGGTTATCTAGTGGCAGATCAGATTTACAAAGAAGTGGTTGAGATTGTCCGAAAATTTTTTCCTTCGGGAATTTATGTTCGGAGTAACGGTGGGAGATTATCAGTTTTTTTACCGATCGAGGAGTTCAATGAATCTCATTTTCATACCGCCTGGGAAGAAGTAAATAGGCACATCTGGCAACAGACCAATGATCCAAGAGTGATCGCAGAGGTAAGTGAAAAGCGAGCTCTCGCGACTCTGTATCCCAAAAATAAAAATAATCCCTTCCCTCCGGAATGGCACTTCGGGGAAGCAATGGTGGATGTGGGAGTAGTTCGGTTGGATCCAGATCGGTTGATAGCGGAAATCTGATTAATTACAAATTATCGTAGATCCCGCTTACGCGGTGACGAATGACGAATTAAGAATGATGAATTACGAAATTTCAGATTTTAGATTTCTGATTTCAGATTAAAAATACAGTTTTTGTATGATCTACAATCAAAAATCATAAATCTGCAATCGTAAATCTACAATTTGTAAGCTTTATTGACTACCCAAAATAGACTTGATTCTTCTTCGGTGGATCTGTAAAAACTTTGCGTTCAAAAATAAAAATAGATGAAAATAGATTTTGGTTTTACCAAAAAAACGCTCCGAGAAAAAATAGGAGAGGCTGCTGAATTACTTGGTTTGGCAGTTTTTTTGTTTAGTTTTTGGTTTTCTGGGGGGATCCCGATGGGGGGAGATCCTTATTTTTTGGGGAATTTTCAATCAGAATTGGAGTTAGTGTTTCCGGTGTGTGGATTTGGGGTTTTATTAGTTTTATTGGGGCGGATTTTGATGAAATCTTTGATTATTTCTCGTCCGGAGTGGATTTTTATTTTTTTATTTTTGGTGGGCGAGGCGGTGCTTTCGTTTTTTTCTCATGATCCGGAGACGTCTATTTTGTATTTATTTTTATGGACTTTGGCGCTTTTTGCTTTTGGGTTTGAGCGAACTTTCAAGATCTTTGGCCAAGAAAAAAGATATTTGTTTTTTGGGGGGATTTTTGCGGGACTGCTTTTGTCTCAATTTTTTCTAGATCTGGGAATCTCAAAAGATATCTTGGCCATGGCAGCGATCCT
The DNA here is from genome assembly GCA_964344165.1 of uncultured Candidatus Peribacteria bacterium. Lineage (GTDB taxonomy): Bacteria > Patescibacteriota > Gracilibacteria > UBA4473 > UBA4473 > CAYFMH01. The sequence continues at coordinate 2,563 of CAYFMH010000094.1, forward strand.
GGGAGCGATTTATGCTCAGATGGAACCAAAATTTCGAGGGAGGATTCCGCTGATTTTGTTTTATATTCTTGTGCTTTTTCTCAGCCACAATGTGGGTTTGATGGTTTTCTTTTTGTTAGTCTGGCTGAGTGGGCAGATGTGGATCCCTCGCAAACAAAAACTCAATAATTGGGCGCCTTTTTTTCTTCCCACGGTTTTTCTTCTTGGACTTATGTTTTGGCAGAAAGAGGCTTTGTTTTTTCCAACGCTCAAAGCTCTCGGACCTATGGGACAAGATGTGTTCTGGGGGCTCGGAGAGGGACAGTTTTTGGTTGCTTTTCAGAATCTGTCCGATGTTTTTCTCGCGCCTGAAAATCTGAAACTTCCCCAGTATGGAGTGCTTCTCACCTTCATCGAAAAGGGGATTATCGGATGTGTACTGACGGCGCTTTTGATTCTATCGCCCGTTATTTTTCGTTTCCGAAATGGAACGCTCTTTTCTTTCTTATTTCTCGGTTTTTGGATCTTTAGTCCGGTTTTGGTAGGGCTTGAAAATGGGATTTTATTTCTCGGAATGTTTTTGCTTGCGGAGGAGAAATTTACGCCGTTTAGGCAGTGAAGGGATTATAGATTTTCGATTTCAGATTGTAGATTGGTAGTTTAGGGGAGTGTTTTTATTTTTTAGTAGCACTAAAAAGCCTAATAAATAAAGATTATTAGACTTTTTAATGGCATAGCAAAGGCCTTTTGGATAGAACTCTCCAAGGGTAAACGGGTAGAACTCATCAGAGAATTGATTCGCTGGGAGAAGATTTTTAGGTGGAAGTTGGGATGGATATAAAATCCCACTTATTAACTCGACGGTTAACTCTCCTCTTGCATAATATCAGAAGCTTGTCTTAGCCATGAATGGCAAAATTCTTTGAAAGCAAGCAGCCCTTCCTTTTGAGAAGAGTATCTCGTTAAAAGCTCATCTACAATTTTATCTCCCTCTTCATAACATTGTTTAACTCTCATAAATTCAAACTCTTTGTATGATTGAAAATCCCCTTTACTTAAGTCTAAAAGATCAAGATTGTATCTTGCAACACTTTCTCTTGGTATATTTACCTCTCCACGTTGAATGTCATCATCTAAGTCTGAAAGATTGTCAGCTAATTTGATAGCAAGTCCATAAATAGATGCGACTGATTCCCTGGAACTTCTATCTAATTGCGGACACAGTAAATAAAGAAACTGTAAGCTCACAGACTCACCAATCCCAAGGTTTAAACTATCCAAATCATTGGAATTAAGAATTTCCCCTCTCCGACTGAGATTTCGTGCTTCAATTTTCCAATAATTTACAACTTCATTAAAAATATCTACTGCATGAATAAAACCACCTTTATGTAATCTCGATAGTGCTTGCCCTAGACTATAAACATACTGCTCCCATGTTTCAGCGACTTCTATTGCTCTCCCCTGGAAACCTTGTGTTAATATTATTTCTGCCCTGTTCAATTGTTTTTCGCTTTCATTTGTTGTGTCTATTATATCATCAAGAATAGCAGGGACATGATTAACTAAGGAAAATGCCACTCGTTCATCTTCTGGTAAAAAACCAAAAATGATGTCGTAAACCTTCGACCTTCCATATTTCTCCATTTCCAACCTTCTTGCCTCTGAAACTTGTTCTCGTGTATCTCTTTCAGAAAAATCTTCCATAGTTTGTTGAAATTATTACGCAGTAATGTTAGTGGTTTTTCAAATTTTGTCAATTACGAATTCCAAAAGTCGAATACTTGCCGATTGCAAGCCAAAAACAAAACGTTCTGGATACAGATCTTGCTCTCAAAAGTTTTTTAGTAGAACCCCAAAAATGACCTTAAACAAGCCATTAATCATGAATTGCAACCACTCAGCACTAAATTGTGTGAGTGTGTGTAATGAGTACTTAGGGAAAATTTTTCGCAACGATGTTTGTACTTTACTTTTCTTCCTCACACAAATTACTCAATACTCTATACTCAAAATTTTGAGCAAAGCGAAAAATTTTGGCATCGCCAAGGGGAATCGAACCCCTGTTACCAGGATGAAAACCTGGCGTCCTAACCACTAGACGATGGCGACTCGTCGTTGGTGGCTGCGCATGTTTCGTCCTGAGTCCTCGGGACTTCACATGCTCCGCAACCTCCTCCTCTCAAAATTTCATCCCGGGACCTCGGGATAAAATTTTGGTGTTTTGTCTTTGCGAAATTTAAAATTCAGACTTTAAATTTTACATTTTCCCAAAAAGAGCCGTATAATTATAGTAACAGGTTTTTTTACGTCAAATTTTTTGTTAGTGTTCAGTTTTTTAGCTGCATTCTATTCTTAAGCAGGGCAAGAGGCTGGACAGGGATATTCCATCAAAATTTCAATGAGAGGTAAATCTTTACGTTGGATGGTACAGAAAACACTAAAGTTTACAGTGAGAGTTTCTGATCCAGTTTTTGTTTTAGCTCCTCTTGATATCTTTCGGATAACGGTGAGAGGACGGATTCCCCTTTCTGAAGAAGAAATCAATGCATTGTTATAATACTCCTTTATTTAACGATTAATCTGACATGAAAATTCTTGGATACTTGTGTCATGTTCTGGCTTTTTTCAGAACCAGAAAAGATTTCTCCAAAAGCAATCGAAAGACTTTTGGCGGGAAAAGATGAATTTTATGTCAGTCCGGTTTCTTTTTGGGGAATAGGAATAAAAAGAAAAAACGAATTTCATTCCCTCCCTGATTTTTACACATTAGAGGATCTCAGACAGTAGCATGATCTCTGGGGTATTGATTTTTCTATTGAGGATACACAGCCACTCGAAAATTTATCCATATCCAGGAAAAGAAAGTAACTTCTCACACCCCCGAACAAAAAACTTGTTCTAATGGATAAATGTATG
>CAYFMH010000095.1:0-5418 GCA_964344165.1 uncultured Candidatus Peribacteria bacterium
GTTAAATTTTCTCAATTTTACCAGCTTTTAATCAGTTTTGCAGAGTTTCCTTAACACTATCAATATCTAGAAGTCTTTTTACATGTTCTAGGGTATTTTGAAGGCTTTTTTCAGTTTCTCCTTCTAACCCTCCCACAAAAGATCCATAGGCCCCAACTCCTCTTTCTGCCAAACGTTTCATAGCCCGAATATTTTTTTCTGCAGAACCGCCCTTTCCGGACTTTGCTAACATATCGTCATCTCCAGACTCAAAACCAAATAATATTTCTTGGGTGTTCAAACCCGCTAAAATATCTGCCGTCGACTCTGTTATGTTTGTAGCCCGGGAATAAATATATCGAGCAGCTATCTCTTTCATATCATCTGGTCGAACTTCATAAAATTCTCTCAACCAGTCTTTGTTTCCAGAAAAATCTTCACTCACATCCAAAAAACAATCCATCCCATATCTTTCTTTAAGACGTCTAAATCTCTCCCAAATTTCTTTTGGATCATCATATTTCATATCAGGATATATCCTAGAGCAAAAACTACATCCTCCAGTTTTATAACGCCAATAACACCCTTTTTGAGTAAAAACAGCAAATGGCTTTTGAAAATCCCCTCTTGGATATTCTTCTGAATATTTCCTATAATTTGCAAAATAAGGATCTAAATCAACAAGAGTATAATCTATTTCTGCTAAAGTGGGAGTAGGGTGAAAAAATTCAGGATTCATTACTACCCCTCCCGATCCATCTCTCCATACTAAATTTTTTACCTCAGGCAGTGGCGTTCCCTCTACTAAATCAAAGAAAGCTTGTTCTCCATCTCCCTTTATGACAAAATCAACTTTCCCTCGTTGATTTTCTACGATATTTTCTGCCAATAGTGATGCATAATTTCCACCAATTATTACATCCGCACCTCCTTCTTTTGATAACTTTGCCAATTCCAAAGCCGTTTCATAAGAAAAAAGATTGGGAGAAAATCCAACTAAGTCAGGCTTAAATTCTTCCAAGACAGTTCTAATTTTCTCCTCTGTCATTACAACATGATCGAGTATCTTTGCTTCTCCCTTAAAACCATGTTCTCTTAAATAAGAAATAAGTGCTAAAAGGTTTAAAGGCTGCCAATGATTAACATGATCACTCCCTTCTCTCCATCCTGAATCTAAGGGAGGATTTACAAGAGCTATCTTTTTATATTCAGACATTTTAAAATGATTAAAAAATAATTTGTTGAAAACTTAACGACCACTTCATTAAATCGAGATTAAAAAAAGATGTGTTTTCCTGAAAAAAACTTGACTTTTTTGAAAAAACAGAATATGTATATTAAAATATTTAATTTATGAAAAATATATTGGTTATCGAAGACGAAAAAATGCTTGGAGCAATCTATCGAGATCATCTAAATGATGAAGGATTTGAGACCAAATGGATTGCTTCTTTTGAAAAAGCTGAAGCCATTTCAAAAAAATTCTCGGCTGATTTAATCTTGCTCGACCATGGGCTTTCTGAGAGCGGAATGACCGGTATTGAAGCCATTCCTTTTTTGAAAAAACTATTTCCATCTGCTTACATCGTAATTCTCTCCAATTACAGTGATTTTGTCTTAGCAGAAAAAGCCATTGCTGCTGGAGCTCAAGATTATTGGCTCAAAGTAAATACTTCGCTCAAAGAATTAGTAGAAAAAATAAAAAAACTAAATGATTAGTTCAAATAAGCAGAGGGTCTTTTGTTTTTATTATTAATTTCCCAAATTGGCTGATTTCTAGTTTCCAAAATAGCATTTATCGCCCTCTGGACCGCTGCCATTTTTTCCCAAATCATAGATTCTGCCAGATAAAATCCTCCATCTCGAAGACCAAAAGTAGGATCTACTACCCTCCCCTGCTCGCTTACAAAAACATGATGACTAATAGGATTATCTTTATCATATCTTTTTATATGGCCTTTTATTCCAAATCTTGCTGCCATTACTTGTGTGAGACAAGCAGAATCAATACAGCTAATATGAGCACCTGGTTCAAAAAACTCAGAAAGGTAAAAATCTCCTCCGCCAGCCACTTTTTGAACAAAAGATCGGAGAGAGCCGATTTTATCAAATTTCAAAACCTGCCAAAAAGCAATCGCCAAAAGAATAATATCTTCATCAGAACGTAAGACTTTTAAAAGTTTTACAAGACTAAAAGATATCATTTCTAGAAGTGGCGATTTATATTTATCTGCAAAAAGATTTTTCCCAAAAAAAAGATCAAATTTTTCATCTTTTAAAAAACGAATGACCTGCTCAACTTCTTCGTCATAAAATAACAAAACTTCTTCATCTTCTGAAAAAACTTGATACATATTTAGATCCGGAAGTTCTGTGGAAAAAATAGGTTCTTTGGCTAACATGGTACCAAATTCTCCTGGTTTTCCATTAAATCAACATTAAAAAAATTACTTTTTGAACAACTGCACGCAAAATTTCGGTCCTTTTAATCCCCTACAATTTTCCGCCCAGATTTTTCCTTTATGTAACTCTACAATTTTTCGACAAATATAAAGCCCAAGTCCTATCCCCTCACCGGTAAATCTCTGATCATCATCCCGAAATTTTTCAAAAATATACTTCTTCTTTTGTGGAGCTATTGCAGGACCATTATTGGCCAAACAAATCGTCACCCCTCTTGGAACTTTTTTGAGTGTGATTTTTATAATTCCGCCTTTTTGGGGAACATAACGAATAGCATTAGAGAGAATATTTTCAAAAACCTGCTGCATCTGAAACGCGTCTATTTCTAATTCAAACTTTCTTTTTAATTGATTGTCTATTTCAAACTTTATTTTTTTCGCTTTCATCAATGGTTGATGGGCTTCATATATTTCTTGGATAAACTCTTGAATTTCTACGTTTACGAGATTCAAAATCACTTTGTCCAGATCATATTTTTGAACATCAAAAAACTTCTGGATTAAAACTTTTAATCGCTTAATCGCTTTTGTGGCATCGGTAAGTTTACTGGCTATTTTTGGGTCTTTTTCTAGCGTTTCCAATTTCAGAAGGGCAATCGTGAGGGGCGTTCTTAGCTCATGAGCAGTGATAGCGATAAAATCAGCTTGCTGAAGCGAAAGTTTTTTTAGTTCTTTAGTTTTTTCTTCTACCGTTAATTTCATAAGATCGTTTTCTTTTTGAAGATTATTTTTAAGCAAAATATTCATAAAACAAACCTGGATTGCATCCCGTAACTTAAGCAATTCTTTCATTTCTTCGAGTGAATACGAATCATTTTTATTTTTATTTCCCAAAGCCAAAAATCCAATTAGATGATTTTCCACAAAAAGAGGAAGGCAGACTTCCATCTTTAAGTCGATAAAAGCTTTTTCAAAAACTTTTAACGTTTTTGGGGGAAATTTTTGAGATTTTATTTCTTCCCAGACAAGTCCACTTTTTTTGTATGTTCGTATTTTTTTTGTAAACTCATCTTCTATGTAGATCGGGATATGAATATCTACTTTTTGGGGTTGCACTGAATAGACCCCTACGTGTGAAATATTATTTTTTATGATAAAAACTTCCTCCAGATGCTGTCTGAGTGCCCGATAATTATTACAAAAATAAATTTTTGATTGGAGTTCTTGGATGCTATTTCGAAATTCTCGAAATTGGTAAGTCGTAAATTCTGGAAATATCTTTTCTAACCACACAAAAAGCAACATTCCAACAAGATAACTGAAAAAAAGCTGAATTGCTTCATGAATCTTTGATCCAAAAATAGAAATAATTTCAAAAAACAAACCTCCTCCCACAATTATTAAAGAACATATAACAAAAAATCGAAGAATTTTTAAAAATAAATAGGAAAACTGAAAAAATCGATAGTGATGAATTGCGTAATAAAACGCCATTCCCATGGGAACAATAAGGAGAATCGAAAAAGGCCTCAAAAGATGAAGATCAAAAGTATGGAGAATGAATAAAAGAAAAATATAGCATAAAAAACATATGGGGACGCTCCCCCAAAAAGCATATTGAAACTTTTTCTTTTCAATTCCTGATAGTACAAATATTTTTCTTAGTCCCCAAAAAAAAGCTATAATCCCCCCTGCCGCAACCGAAATAGAATATAATTGGTATAAAGGTCCTTCTATAGTATCTCCTTCTCCGCTCTCTGTTTTAAATTCTTCAACGGCAACCAAAGGGGTAAAGAGAATAATTAAAAACAAAATTAAGCAGTATAAAAAAAGAATTTTTTCTCCCCATAAAGGAAGTTTAATTTTTTTTTGTGGGAAAAAATAAAAAAAAGCAGCTAATCCTGCCGAAACAAGTACTCCTGAAGAATAGTTCACCCTTCCTAGAAAAGTAAACCAATCACCAACGTCAACGAAAAAATATAAATACAGGGTAACTATCCAAGTAAATAGCCCAAACGAAAAAACAGAAAAAGATCTATGAATAGAAGACTTTGGATTTTCCAAAAAAGAGGTAAAGGAAAGTATTAAATAAAATAAAGCAGGAATGGCATAGAGGAAAAATAAGAACATGTAAAAAATCTTTATATTACTCACTCCATTTTACTAAAACATCTATTAAAAATCTAGGATAATTTCTAGAATTATAATTTCTCTTTATCAGCTCTCAAAATACTTCTCATTGTCTTCATATGCTTTCTATTAAATTCCCTTGCACTCAAACAAAATTCTCTCCCCACCTCTCCCATAGGAACTCCCAAGACAACCCTTTTATTATCAGAAACACGACAAGCTTCTCGACAACCAGCCGCTCTCAACAAAATATGAGCACGCAATCCAATCTGTGTTGTCAAAAAAGTCGGCATATTTCTAATTTCTTCAGAAACAGAAAGAAAAAAAGTTCCCGTAAACAACGGTCCATTCCAAGTTCCTCGAGCTGGTAACGTTTCTCCTACCTCAGCTATATAGGATATTTTTGAATCATCTTTAAATTTTTGCCCCCAATCTCTTTGTATACCATCTAAAAATATCTCATAAGACATACTAGAATCTTCAAAAAAAACAGAAAATTTTTCTTCCCATAACTCCAGAGGAGTTGTAACCCAACCATACCCAATTCCATAAGGGATTCCTTCTTCTGTTATCAAAAAGGAAGAAAAAGATTCTTTCTCTAATAATTCTTTTCGAATTTTATTTTCTGTACTCGTAGGATCATGAAAAAGTTTCATTGCTTCACCACAATCTTCACACTCACATTCATTTGCTCCTGTTTTTTGATTTTCTAATTCTGCAATAAACATATATTCAGAAAGGTCAAAAACTTCTTCAACTGATTTATGATTCCCGCAGTCACATTTATAATATTCTTCCCAACTCGCCCCATCGACAGGATTACCATGCCCAAAAATATCACGATAAGTAGATGTATACTAAACCGCCTTTGAAATTCAGAATAATTGATATAAAATTTGGTTAGTAT
>CAYFMH010000096.1:0-5371 GCA_964344165.1 uncultured Candidatus Peribacteria bacterium
TCAGCTAAAATCCTTACACACTCGTTATAAACGACTTTCACAGAGTTTCCTTAAACGCCTCCAAAGCAGCCATATGCTGCTGAGCTCTATCCAAACCGCACACACAATGACATCGGTCACAAATCGAATTCATAATCCCCAAAAGCATTTCCTCACCTTCTCGTGCCTTCGCCATATATCCAAGGTTCCCATGCTGAACTATTTGATACTCAATCAACTCCGGAAAATCTGACATCACACAGACTCGATTCCCCATAATTCAAAATTTAAAAGAGTAGGAATTTTAATTATTTTTCAAAACAAAGGTTAAATTTAGATTAAAATCTTATTAGAAATACAGATCTGTTTTACGTTTTTTTGTACAAAATACTTTTCTAAATCCAAATCATCCCGTAAATCATTGAGAATGCAGATTTCTTTTGCTTTTTTATCCTATTTCTGGTATAATTAACAGAATTTTTATAAAAAAATGCTTGAAAATTTATCTCTTGCCCATCCGATTTCAGAGCTTTTGATTGCTACCCTTTTGGGAGCTTTTTTGGGAGTCCGTCGGGAGATGAAAGCGCATGAATCCTCAAAAAACAGGAGTTTTATGGGGATTAGGACCATGACGATGCTTTGTGCCATGGGCGCCCTTTCAACTTTTTTTGGTTCTCCATGGATTCCGGTGGTATTTTTCATTGGTCTTCTGATGCTCCTCGGGATTGCCTACTCTCACGGGAGTTTTGCGATGAATCGGATTGGGATCACGACCGAACTTTCAGCCATTATTACTTTTTGGATTGGTGTTTTGGTGGGGGTGGGAGAGCCGGTTTTGGCGATTATTATCACGGTGTTTTTGGCGAGTCTCAATGTGTTTAAAGAGCGGTTGCACGGTTTTGTGTATACTCTAAACGAAAAAGAATGGATTGGAGCCTTGCAACTGTTGGCTCTTTCTGGAGTTGTGTTACCATTTCTCCCTCGTGAACCAATCGATCCGTGGCATGTTTTTGTGCCGTTCAATGTTTGGCTTTTGGTTATGTTGATTTCTGGGATTGGATTTGTGGGGTATTTTTTGATCAAATACTTCGGAGCAAAAGGAGGAATCCCGCTGACCGGATTTTTGGGAGCTTTGATTTCTAGCACGGCAGTGACCACCTCAATGGCCGTACAATCCAAGAGTATGAAGCTCAACGATATTTTTGCCGTTGGAATTTTGATTGGGGTGGCCACAATGGAAATACGAGTTCTTTTTGAGATTGTATTTTTGGGAACAGCTGAAATGGTCAAACAATTAGCATTAATCCCAATTTCTATGGCTGTTGCCTCTGTCATGGCGGCTTTCTATTTTTATCGAAGGACGCTCAAAAAAAGACGATTTTTTTGGGAAACAAAACCAGAAATAAAACTGGAAAGTCCTTTTGAATTAAAGCCAGCTTTGCAGTTTGGATTTATCTTCCTTTTGGTTCTTTTTGCTCGAGTGATTGGACAAAAATACTTTGGAGATTCTGGGGTTTATGCTGCGGCCGCTCTTTCAGGAATTATTGATGTGGATGCGATCGTACTTTCGACTTTGGAATCTTTGAAACTCGGCGTAGCGGACTTCGATGTCTCTCGAAATGCGATTGCAATTGCCTTATTTACCAATACTTTTCTTAAGATTGTTTATGTGGGAGTTTTGGGATCTCGAGAACTTCTCAAAAGAATTGCTGTAAGTATTTCTTTTGTGACATTGGTGGGGATAGTGACGATGTTTTTGGTGTAAGTAATGTATGGTAAGTGGAAGGGATATGTTCCATCCTGACAAAAAATCCCTTTACTTCCCCTCAGATTTTTCTACATTCGAGATAACAAATTAAGAAATTCCATAGTTTGTAATTTGGAATTTGTCATTTGTAATTTCGTTTATTATTTCTTAACCAATTACTACCATGTCTGAAGAAGTTGATTATCTCGCCATCGGCAAACCAGCCCCTGGCTTCACCGCTCCGGTTTATCATAAAGGATCAGTCGACAAAAAAGTATCCCTTTCTGATTACAAAGGAAAATGGGTCCTTCTTTTCTTTTATCCACTTGATTTTACATTTGTCTGTCCGACTGAACTCATCGAACTCGGGAAGAAAAAAGCAGAGTTTGACAAAGTTAACTGTGAAATCATCGGGGCCTCTGTCGACTCAGTCTACTCGCACAAAGGATGGGCTGACGCTGACAAAGAAATCGCTAACATCGAATTCCCAATCATCTCTGACCTGACCAAAGAAATCTCATTTGATTACAGCGTCCTCCATGATGATGGGATGAGCCTGAGAGGAGCCTTTATCATCGATCCAGATGGGATTTTGAAGGCCATGGTCGTCAACGACCTCCCCGTCGGACGAAACATCGACGAACTCCTCCGGACGGTAAAAGCGTTCCAGACCGGAGACCTCTGTCCGATCAACTGGAACGAAGGAGACAAAACCCTCGGAAAAGCCTAAATTAAATGAATTTCCCCCTCCCTTTTGCTCCCCTTTTCCAAAAAACGCTCCCTTTTTAAAAGGGAGCTCCCCGTAGGGGTGAGGGATTTTCAGTACAAACCCCAAAATTAGTACCAACTCAAAAAAAGCGAGATCAACTCTGGTCTCGTTTTTTTATTTCAAAAAAAAATAAAAGGATGGGAAGGCGCCACGGAGGACGCTCTTCCCTTTTATTTTTGTTCTTTCCTTCTCCGTTACACCTCCTGGGTTATCGGAGGCATCAGTGGGATATGGTCAACTCATCGACCGTTGGTGATCCGCAAAGGAAAAGGTATTTCCCCGCCAAAGGACTCCCGCAGGCAGCCACCCTTGATCCTTCATCTGGAAGAGGGCGTCTTCCTGCTCTGCCTTGGACAGGTCTGCCAGATTCCCAAGCTGACCAGCCACCGTTTCGGCAAGCTTTCCAAAACCATCGGCCATTCTAATCGTCCTCCCGTTTTTCGAAATGTTCCCCGTAGAAACGACCTTCTGTCTACTCGACTAACCTCTTTCAGATTCTTGAAAGCGGCAAAAAATCTCCAAAATTTAGAAACTCATCGCCACTTTCAAGTAGGAAAAAAACAAGGAAAAGAACAAAACGTCCTCAAGAATTATAAAAAATATATTCCAAAGGAACGCACTTATTAAAACGAATTTGCGAGTATTTTGCAACAAAGATTCGCTTGACTCATCTCTTAATTAAATTTTTATTAAAAACACCCTTGTCATCCTGCCTGTCCACCGTAGTGATTTAAAAAATAGTTTTCCAAACGAAGGAGGAAGTGTAACGAAGAATCTTTCAGAACCAAAGTCGGTGCAAAAAGATCCTGATCCCGACTCGTCGGGATCAGGATGACAACACAAAAAGGGAAAATCATAAATTCAAATTCTACATTCTGCACTCTACATTCTACATTCACAAATCCGCCTTAAAATCCGGACTCAGTAGATGCAAATGCACATGCGGCACCACCTGCCCCCCAGCTTCATCCACATTCATGTGCAGCTTGTACCCTTCTAGTTCTAGATCCTCGGCAATCTGCTTCGCCGCGAGAAAAAGTTCCCCAAAAAGTCCTACATTTCCTTCGTGCACTTCTTTGGCGGTTTTGATTTCTTCTTTTGGGATAATGACGATGTGGGTATCTGCCTTCGGATTGATATCCCGGAAGGCCATGATCTGCTCTGATTCGTAGACTACATCCGCCGGGATTTCCCCGGCGACGATCTTGGCGAAGACATTGGTATCAAGAAAAGCCATTTTTATTTAATTACAAACTAAAATTTAAAATCAGCCTTTTTTCCAGCACCTTTTATACTTTTCATCGTTTTTTTTAAAAAATGCGGGACAGCTGATAGGTTACAAATTTAAGAAATAAATTGCAAAACTGTTTATCGCCACATCATTTGGATCCATGAGGGTATAATCGACCCGAACGATACTTCGGCCGCTTCCATAAAATTGTTCCAGTTATTCCTCCCTCTCCAAATCCTGGATCATTAGGAGTGAGGATGAAGTTATAGTCCTGCCCAGCCGTAAGATTAACTTTTTTCCATCGACCGTTACAGATTTGTTCGGTGAAGTCTCATTCGGTACACTTGAAAAGATTCTTTCCAATTGCATTTACTTGAATAGTGGCATCAGTAGTCGGTTCCTGTCAGGTCTGTCGGTAAATCCAGTTATGTTCGTCACATCCTCAACTTTGAAGATATTATTGGAGGTGTGTTTTTATCCTTGTTTCGGATGATGCTTTTTTTGAGTTTGTGATTGGCAGGAATAATCTCTACATCTACATGAGCTCCGATATTATTAAGGACCATTCCAGTAAATTGTTTGAGGTACTCGTTTTTATCAATGACAACAATAGGTTTATCTGGCTCAAGCCAACCTCCCCCACCACAACCAAAAAAAGGCCGAATCGCTTCACGAAAGTGAAGTCTACTTCTTCAACTTTTTATTTTAAAAATTTCACGAGCAAATTTTAGTTTGAACAGGGAAAAAAAGAAGGGGTGGCTTTTCTAAACTCTATTAATTATAATTTTTTACCATATTTCTTGCTTTATGCATTATAGTGGCCATCTCTCCTCGAGTGATTCGGGAAGTTGGCCGAAAAGTATTATCTGGATAAGCGGAAATAATATTATTTTCAATGCCGAAAGAAACATATTTTCCATACCAAGCATTTTTTTCAATATCTGAAAAATAAATAAGCTTAGCTTGATTGATGTTTTGTTGAGCTGCCTGCAAAATTATTTTTAATGCTTCTACTCGTAAAATCGGATTATTGGATCGGAAAGTTTTGTCTGGATAGCCATGGATTAAGCCTATTTTTTTGGCGGTGTAAACATAAGGAATATCCCAAGAATCGAGGCTTTGAAAGTCTTGAAATGGTTTTTCTTTTGGGTGAGGAAGTAATTCAATGTCAAAGTTACAGAGGACAACTTTTGTAAACTCAGAACGAGTCACGAACTCATCAGGAGCAAAAACACCTAATTTTCTCCCTTTTACACAGCCTTTTTTTTGCAATTCTTCAATATGTACAGCAGCTGGATGATGATCTATATCTAAAAAGGGAAAAGAAATCTTTTGCTCTTTTCTAGCCTTTTCTTCCTTTTCTTCTTTTGAAAGGAGAGAAGAGAACAAAAAAATCGGTTTGTAACCTAGTTCATTGTGAATAAATTTTTCAAGAGAGTCAGCTTGGTATTCTTCAGCGAGAGGGGTAATTGTTTTTTGTTCTGAATTGTACAAAAAAACTTCTGGTTTTACTAATTTAGAGCTGGTTGTTTTATTTTGATCTGGATAAACCGTTAATTCAGAGTTTTTTATTTCATTATTCTTGGTAATAACGAATTTTTTCATCTTAAACGCAACACATGAAGATTAATCTCTAATCTTCAAT
>CAYFMH010000097.1:0-5296 GCA_964344165.1 uncultured Candidatus Peribacteria bacterium
TGTTATCCTTTCTTATCAGTTCTTTTCTGCTTTTTAATTTCGATATTCGGGTAATTAAATTTTAGATTAAATTTTAGATTTTTTTAAATTTTAAAAAATTCATCAGGATTTTTTAGGTCTTCTAGAGAAAACCTGAAATTATAATCATTTCATCATAATATTAAAAACAAAACAACTACAAAAAGGAAGAATGTTTTTGTAAATTTTTTTAAGTTTTTTTATCCTGTGGGTGAAATCTTTAAAATTCTTCAAAAATGTTTAAAAAAATACTGACCGTTTTTATCTTTTCGAGTGTGTTTCTCATTGGTTGTAAACTGGGGCAAGCACCGGGTGGACATCTGGATAGTTGGAAAGAAGGAGAGGTGATTGTGAATTTTCCATTGGTGAATTTTGGTGAGGATTTGAAGTTTGAGGTGAATGATTCGTTGGAGGTAGATGCAATCTGTACTGGAGATATTAATTATCTGGAGATTTTATTGGAAGGACTTGAAAATGGACAAAAAAATTCATTGGGTACCTCAGTGGAAGGAAACTGTAATTTTACGTTGCTTCCAGAGATGTGGGCGGGATATGGATCTCGAGTAAAAGTAACCCTGCGAGGGCTTTATGAATCAGAAAAAACAGCTGAAAGATTAGAAGTGTTTAATAACTTTTTTGTTTTGAATTTTGGGGAAGCAGGAGCGGCTGAAATAGCAATCTCTGATGAAGCGGAGGCGGCGCTTGAAGAACTCCCAGGGGCTGATTCGGGAGCAGATGCGATGGAGACGATCAAAAAAATGGAAGAAGAAGTACTCAATAAAGACACCCCAAACCTCAGCAAAACAGTTAAAACTGGAGAAAGTTCGGTCGAGTTTGAGTTTTGCGGAGAGTTAAAAGAATTTTTTAATTACGTTTGGTACTACCCATTTTTGGACAAATTGGTGGCCACCAATCGGTACTTTCCAGAAGAATCTAATTCTAGTCTGAAGTTAAAAATGGGGGATGTGGGGACGATCTGTCATTCGACTAATGCGGGATTGGCCGTTGTTTTGATCCCTGGACGATATGACGGAAAAGGATTTCAGATCCTGAAATTTAATACCAAAGAAAAGACTCTGGAATCGGCCAAAAGAGATGATCTCCATGGAGGCAAAGATTCGGCTTGGTACAAACTAGCCAAAGAACGAGCGAAAGCTTCTGGTGATCCAGAAACCAAAGAAGTTTATCCCTGGGAAATTATGCCAGAAAGGTTTGGAAAAAGAGTGGGAAATATCATTTATTTTCATTCTCGAGAGGGGCATAGAAAATGTAATGGGCACGCAAATTTTGTTTACGATTTTGAGAAAAATTATGTGGAGTTAGTGGATGAATGTAGTGTGTCGTATCGCTAATGATTGAGAGGCTTGCTCTGGAATGGATATTTAGTAAATTTTCACTACTCCAACTTTTTTTGTGATCCTGACTTGTCAGAATTCACTAATCCTTGAGATGTTTCACGGTTAATGAGTGTCAGAATTTGTAAGACAAATAATAGCATTTGGATAGTTACAGGAGGAGAAATTATGATAATTTGGCTTGCTAATTTATGATTTTGCGTTACTTTTTTTATTAATGGAAAGAGAACTCTTTTTACGGCAAAGAATGGGGTCGGTTCAGCCTCCAAAGTATAATTTGAGGCCTGTTTTGAGAATTGCGGGAATAGACAAAATACCAGGACAAGATGAATTAGCTCTGTTTGAAGGGGAACGACTTGTGGGGGTTATATTGTTACGTTTTCTTACAGAACTGGGAAACATCGATGAGCATAAAATTCCTGAAGGATTAAGAGACCGTATGATAAAAAAACATCCAGATTTGGCGTCATTACTTCAAAAACTTCCAATTGGAGAAATGAAAAGGTCTCCAGGTCAAATTATAAAAGAGGAACCTCTTGCCCTGCGTCTCCCAGAGTGGGAAGGGCCTTCTATAAAGTAGCTATTTTTTAGATTTTTATTTTTTGTGGGGCACAAACTTACAGCTCGTATCTGGAGCTGGGAATTTGTAGAGGATTGGGATGATTGCGAAGCTGCAGACAAAAGTTTGAACCAGCCCATTGATAACCCAGCTGGTGATGAGGGTTTTTTCGATTGGCATGGTGAGGACCGTCATACTGAGTCCGACTCCGTAGACCAAGAAAAAAGCGAGCAATGAAAATCGCCAGACTTTTTCCCAGAGTGGAGAGCCACATCGAGGGAGCTTCTCATGCAAGTAGCTGAGAAGAAACGCATGAAAAACTTTCAACACAAAAAATCCAATCATAAACTGCATCATGGTTTCTTCTATGTCATAAAAAAGATGGGGGTTATTATAAGCATCATCTCCAAGGATTTTCATTTCGATGGGGGCGTAGATGAGGAAGGCCACGTACATGGCGGCGGCTCCAGCGAGGGAAGCGTAGATGTGTTTTTTCATTTTTTTGGGGATTAGGAAGTGATTTACAGGTTGTAGGTGGGAGGTGGTAAGTTGTAGGGATAAAAATAAAAATTCCTTACAACCTATAACCTACAACTTTCAATCTTTTTTCATTATTCTCAAAATGTCCATTTAAAGTCAATTTTCTTACTCTTTTTTGGTTGTTTTTTTGGCTTATTTCTGCTATAATCATAGGAATTTTTGTACCAAAATGACTAAATCCTCTACGGCTCGAAAAATAGAAGTAGATGAAGTGGAATCTTCTCATCATTGGTGGGAGACACCGCTGGAGCTTTTTGGACTCAAAGAGAAGACGGCCAATGATGAATCAATTTCAGAGGCAAGAGAATCACTTCGAGAAGCTCCAAAAAGTCGAGTCAGCGCAGAAGTAGTGGATTATAGCTTGGTCACTCGTGAAGCGAGGGCGGATCTTTTTGCGCTCAAAAAAACAGCCGAAGAAATGGGGGTCGATATCAATAAAGAAGGTTGGGAGGGAGAGTTGGCCGATCGTCTCGAAAAAGCAAAAGAAAAAGTGTCTGGGCTTCCGGGCAAGGATGAAAAAGAAAAGAAAAAGGCTCAAAAGCTTTTTGATGAAGCCATCAAAGAATATGGAGATAAAAAAATGAAAAAAGGATTTCGAGCGAAAAAATTTAGTCTGAAAGAATCTATGGGAAAAAGTTGGGAAAAAACAAAAGATACTTTTTTTCTTTTTCGGCCTTTTGCGTTTCTCAAATCTATGTTTGTGGATTACTTCAAATGGAAATCGATCAAAAGGTATGAATCTGAGATCGATGCGTATGTCCGAACGAAACAAAAAGGAAAAGATATTATGGCTGAATCTGAAGAGGCGAGAGCTGCCGCAAAAGAAGGGTATAAAAATTACAAAACTGGAAAAGATACCGTAGCGGTGAATCCAGCGGGAATGGAGCTGATCAAAGGGATAAAAGATAAATACAAATCCAAAATGCATGAAACAACGGGTTTGCTTCTTCGTAAAAAAATAACGCCTCGACAGGCGGCCGAACAGGTAAAAAAAATTACGACTGAAACGGCAAATGAGGGGATGAAAAATGGAAAGGTGGAGTTTATGAAGCAGGTAAAAGAAAACAAATTCCCGGGGCTAAAAGTAAAACGAATTGGGAAATTTATGGGGATTGAGATTATGACAAGGGGGATTATTGAAGGAATCGAACAGAGAAGTTTTGGGGCTTTTACAGAAACAATTACTGATAGTGAAACTTGGAAAGAAGCAGTTCCGATCTGGGGAAGTATCCGGAGTGTTGATCGGCTTTTTATCGAGAATGGAGAACCAATGTGGGCCAAAATAGCTGATGCAGGACTTAATGTGGTAGGAGATATCTACATGATTGGAACTACAGTGGGGACATTGGGAATAGGGACAGGAGTGGCGGCTGCTGGAAGGGTTGGGATCGTGGCGGCTGGAAAGGGGGTGATAAAAAAACTTATGACGAAAGAAGGGGTAAAACAAACTGCCAAAGGATCTGCTCGAGCAGCCAAAGGAGGAGTTGTTTCTGCCGGGAAGTGGGGGGCGGCGGCTCTCACTCTTGGGTTTGCATTGGATAAAGTTTTTCCAGAGGGCAAGATTGAACAGGTAGCGAGTGATATTGCAGTGGGAAGTTTGACGCCAGGGCAGAAGAAGCTTTTGGAGGTGACGGATGTGAGGATTAAATAATGATTAATGAGGAATGTTTTTTAATGACTAATGAGTAATTAATGATGAGTAATACTGGAAAATAAAAATAATTAAATTCCAAAGCATCAACCTTCGCAAAATCAAAAAAGAAAACACAAGCTACAGCAGACAGGTTAAATCCCAAATAACAGACAATAATATTCAAACTTCAAAATTCTAACTTCTAAAAACTAAATTCTAATACTGATAAAATGCACCTAAAAGGACTCACATCTCAGGAAGTTTGCCTCCGTACCAAAGCATACGGAAAAAATGTACTATCTACCAAAACTGGGAATCCCTGGTACAAGATCCTTGGTCGTCAATTTACCGACCTACTTGTTTTGATCTTGGTTGCCGCGGGAGGCGTTTCGTTTTTTCTCGGAGAGGAGACTGACGCTTTTGTAATTATTGGGATCGTGCTCCTCAATGCTGGGATCGGATTCTTCCAAGAATTCCGGACGGAAAAAACGCTGCAGGCTCTCAAAAATATGATCCATCCAGAGATCGAGGTGGTACGAGATGGGGAGGCTCAGTTGATCTCGACTGAAGACTTAGTTCCTGGAGATATTGTGATTATCCGCGAAGGAGACAAGATCCCCGCGGATGGAAAACTGCTTGAAGCCCACTCACTCAAAGTGGAAGAGTCAGCTCTCACAGGAGAAAGTGTTCCGGTGGAGAAATTCGCCGGGGACGAGGTCTTCATGGGGACCGGAGTGGTGCTGATGGGGACGTGTGTGGTGCATGGGACCGGAGTGATGGAAGTGGCCAAAATCGGGATGGATACTCGCTTTGGAGAGATTGCTAAATTAGCTACAGAAACCAAAGATCAACCATCTCCCCTCCAAAAAGAGCTGGCCCACATGGGTGTTTTTGTGACGAAGGTGACGGGCGTGATTTGTTTGCTTCTTTTTGGTATGGGACTCTGGCGTGGATCAGATTTGCTCGAGAGTTTGCTCTTCTCTGTGTCCGTGGCGATTGCGGCCGTGCCGGAGGGATTGCCGACGACGATCACAATTGCCTTGGCTTTGGGAGCCACGATTCTCACTCGAAAAAAAGCAATCGTGAAGAAACTTTCTTCTGTGGAAACGCTTGGAGCGGTTACCACGATTTGTTCAGACAAAACCGGAACCCTGACCAAAAATGAGATGACCGTGCGAGAGATTTACCTCG
>CAYFMH010000098.1:0-5042 GCA_964344165.1 uncultured Candidatus Peribacteria bacterium
TTAGGTTATCCCTATTCTATATTATCGTAATTATTTAAGCAAGTCAGTATAAATTCTCTCTTGTTCCTTGTTTTCTGCTTCTTGCTTCTTAAAAAAATTTTTAAATTATTGTTGTGCTCCCGGAAATCCATCCATACCTCCCATGAGTGCTTTCATTTTTTCAGCCGCCACCTGCTGAGCTTTTTCGGTCGCTCGATTGGCCGCCTCAACGATTGCTTTCTCACATTTTCTTGGGTCTTGTAGGATTGATTCATCCACAAATTCAACAGCCAAGACTTTTTGTTCTCCAGAAACAGTTACCTTCACTCCGTGTACTTCCGAAAAAACATGGATTTGAGCCAGTTCTTTTTTGATCTTTTTGGCTTCTCGTTGAAGCCGGTACATATCTCCCATTTGTCCAAACATTCCCATTTTTATTTAGTTATGAATTACATTGCGAATTGCAAATTTAATAATTGCTTTTTGCAATATAGGGGCAAAAATAGAAAAATCAACTAAAAGGGAAAATCTGAACGATCGGAGCTGGCTAATTTTTTTAGTAGTTCATTTATTTTTCCAAAATTTTGAATTTCAAAATCTTTGCCTACAATTTCTGAGAGTGGTTTCAATACAAAATCCCTTTTTGAAATTTCTGGGTGGGGGATTTTTAAATTTGGGGTATTGATAATTTCATTGTGATAGATCAAAATATCCAGATCAAGCGTACGATCATCCCATTTTTTTCTTCTTTTTCGGCCATGTAGATTTTCTGTTTCTTGAAGTACACGAAGTAGTTCATTTGGATTTTTCTTTGTCTCAATCTGCCAGACAGCATTACTAAATTCATTTTGAGCCACCCCTCCATAGGGGGGATTTTTGAGGATTTTTGACTTTTTTATAACCAAAACCCCCATTGTATTAAGATCTTTTTCAGTCTGTTCAAAAATAGTTTTTGCATTTCCGATAGAGCTGCCGATACCAATAAAAATCATTTTTTTATCTGATCTTTGTCTTTGTACCAGATGTCTGAGCCATTTACAAACATATCGGCTGTTTTTGGAATGTTTGCCAGGATGAGGTAAATAATAGCTAGATCAGAAAAAGAGGCAAAACCATTGATAATAATAGGAATAGTGATCCAAGGAGAAGTGATTCCAAAGAGAGCACAGATGAAGACTGGGATAAGTGATAAAATAACAAGGGGGAACCCCAAAATGAGAAGTAGTCTTTCTCGGCTCATGATACCATTGAAGGTGGCCATAATCCAGTTTGAGGGAACGTTTGGAAGGATAATAGAAAATTCTATATTTTTTTCTGGACAGACCCAGTATCGTATTATTTCATGGATAAATGGTATTCCAACCAGAGAAGCAAAAAGAGCTGGAAAAAATTCATAAGGGGAATCAAACATTCCCTCTCCCGTGAGCCATTTCAAAAGCATGTAAAGGAATGCTAAAAAAAGACCAGCAAAAAAAAAGGGGGCAAAAAAACTGATGCCATAAGAAATAGAAAAATTGTAACTAGGAAGGCTAAGCCAACCGTCTTTTGTGGGATCGAAGTCTTTATCTTTTGGGATTTCTCCAACGATGAATTTCATGAATTTTTAATCTTACTGGAGGGGTTATAGCCAAAAAAAATAAAAATACTAGTTTATGGACAGTTTTTTATGGATTTTTGTTTGTAAAAATGTTGTTTTTGTGCTAAAATAAAGGGAATTTTTGAATAAAATGAAATTTATTTATTTATCTGGAGGACTTTCTTCTTCACCATCTGGGAATGCGGAGGCTAGAGAACAAAACAATAAGCCTTCAGATACTCCAGAAGAATCTACTTATGTACCACCAACAGATGCAGAAAGAGGGAAGTTATTAGATGAAAAAGTTGCTCCATCTCAAAGATTATCTAGCTTGGTAGAAGATATAAAAAAAGGAGCAAAACTTAACGAAGAGATTGTAGAAGGAGAAAAAATTCCAACTCGAGCCGAAATAAAAGAAAGACTCCAGGGGATTTCAGTAGCGCATCTTTTAAAACTGTCTCCTGCTGATTTGAGAGTGATTTTTAAAGATTCAGAAGGAAATACAGATTTTTATGACTATCAAGAGATCGCCAATCACCCAGGGATACAAAAAGCTCTCGAATCAGAACCTGGAGAGTACAACGGATCAATGTCTCAAGAATTTCTATCAAAATCTTTGGCTGGGAAGGATGGAAAATTTGAACTTTCTGCGGGGAGTGTTTTTTCTCCAGAGATGTGTGGAGAAGGGCAGTCTTTTGGGCCTTTGGAATTTCCAACCAAGGCTGATGAACAGACGGTGGGGTTGTCTGATTTGATGCCACCAGCGGTCCGAAAAGTAGAAGTAGAGGATGTAAATGGTCAAAAAATAACAGCGATTCGGGATGGATATGCCGGGAATTTTTATTCTGTCGGGAAACCTCGAGTGTATGCCAAGATTTTAAACAATTATAAGTTTACGATCCTGGAAAACGATCCGGAGGTGGCAGAAAAAGCAAAACAGGATTTTGAACAAAGTTATGGAAGTTTTGATGATTTTTTATCGGCTTCTGGGACCCCCGACAATGAAACGGAGGTTAATGGGGAAAAAGTAAAAGAGAAAAAATTGATCTATGAGATGGCCCTTCGACAGGGGATCGATCCACATGTGCTTTTTGCTCTGAGAAAAACAGAAAATGGAGGAGCGGGCCTGGAGTTTGGAATTAAGTCAGTCGAAGCCAAAGATTATATCAATCAGCTCAATATGGCGGCTCGAAGTATTCGAAACAGTATGACTCGTTTTCGAAACCAATTTCCAGAGTCGGAAATTTATCACGATGGACAGGCGCCGAAATTATCGCTTAAATTTTTGGCTTTCTTTTCAACTCGGTACTCTCCTCCAGGAGAGGGAGGAGTGAATGTGAACCATCTTCCTAATATGGCTAAAATTTATGGGAAATCGCGGGGGATTGATTTTGATTTTTCCAACTTAAATTCTCTTCGAGATAAGATGCGACAGTTTTCAGCTCCAGGAATGGGTCCTGTTGGGAAACCAACAAACGTGGAGGACTTTATTGCTTCAGCCAAAAAATATCAAGGAAGTCCTTATGTTTGGGGAGGAGAGGGACGAAGTGGGATGGATTGTTCAGGGCTTGTAATTCAAGCGCTTCGAGACCAAAATGTGATTTCTAAAAATGCTGATACGACAGCTTCTGGCTTACAGGGGATGGTAGAAAATGTTGATAGAGGAGCAGGAAAAAGAGGAGATCTTATTTTTTGGAAGACGCCAGCGACACATGTAGCTATTATTACTAAGAATTTGGGAGGAGGAAGATACGAGACTTTTGAATCAGCGAGTAGTATGGGGGGGGTTGGTACTCGGATCGTGGACACAAATAAAGGGGCAAAAACAGTAGGAAGACTTCCATTTACTTATGTGGCATAATTTTATTTTTTAGGAGAAATTTTCTTTGAAAATTGTTCTTTTCCCTCATTTTTTGTCTTTATTTTTGTGCAAAAATAAGCAGAAGATAAAACTAGGCCACTAGTAGACTCGTTTTTTGTTTTTTTGTGATTTTTTTGGTTTCTTGAAATCGCTTATTTAAGCGGATAAATCACTGATTTTGAAAAGGGTAACAAATTTGTCCAAAACCTGAACAAAAATTTTGTTTACTATGTAATAATCTAAAATATTTTCAATTTAGTTGCAATTCTTTTTTTCCAAAAAAAGCTTGCCAAAGCGGAAAAATAAACATTAAGATGGCGCAGCCTTTATTTTTTATTATTTCTTAACCCTTTTAAAAATGGCATTATCAAAAGGAGACCTCGTAAACGCAGTTGCAGCTGGCGCAGGAGTTACTAAAAAAGCTGCAGGAGACGCTCTCGAAGCTTTGCTTGGAGCTATCACAAAAGAGCTCGCAAAAGGAGGACAAGTGACAGTTACTGGTTTTGGAACTTTTAAAGTTTCTAAACGAGCTGCTCGAACAGGAGTTAACCCACAAAATCCTTCTCAAAAAATTCAAATCCCAGCAACAACTGTTCCTACATTCAAAGCTGGTAAAAACCTTAAAGACGCTGTTCGATAGTCTTTATTTTTTAAGGATTTAACAAAAAAACCCCGTGCCTTTTGGCACGGGGTTTTTCTTGTTTTCCCACCTTCGTTTATTTTTTGTTTTATTTACGAACTCACACTACGCTCTTCTTCATTTTGTTTGCCAGCTTCGCAGGACAGGTCGGTGGGCAGGTTAGATTTATTTTGTGTCCTCTTTTAGGTCCTCTGCGACTGATTTTTCCGCTTTTTTATCCCTGTCCGGCGAAGTTTCAACAGAGCCGGATTCTTTTTTAGCTTTGTCTGGTCTCTTTTTTTTGTTTTTTCTTTTTTGGGCTGGATGTTCTTCTTTTTTTTCTTGTTTTTTGTGAGAGGGGGCGGTTTCTTCTTCGAAGCTTTTAGAAAGCTTTTCGATTTCAGCAATCATGCTTTCAAATTCAGCTTTTTTTTCAGAAAGAATTCCTTCTTCTTCTTCAATTTCTTTTTTGTATTTTTTAATTTGTTCTTTGTACTGTTGAATTTTTTGGTTGTGAGCTTCGACGAATTTTTGGATTTCTGCTTTTATAGTTTTTAAGGAAGTCAAAGGATCTGCGGTGGCATCTTCTCCAGAAGTAGTATCGTCAGTAGCGATAGCTCCACCAGTAGCGTCAGCTGGTTCTGCGTCGAGTGGATTTGTGGCTTCCAGAGGATTATCAGTCGGAGCCGCAATATCTTCAGTTGGAGCAGCTTCAAGAGGATTTACTTCAAGAGCAGCATCAGCTACTGGTTCATCAGCGGCCGGAGCAGCAGAAAAAGGATCATCCCCCCCCGCACTTGCGTCAGTAGCTGGAGCTTCTAAAGGATTATCAGCTGGAGTAGCAGCATCTTCTGCCGGGGCAGCTTCAAGAGGATTTACTTCAAGAGCAGCATCAGCCACTGGTTCATCAGCGGCCGGAGCAGCAGCGAAAGGATCATCTCCCCCTGCACTTGCGTCAGTAGTCGGAGCTTCTAAAGGATTATCAGCTGGAGTAGCAGCATCTTCTG
>CAYFMH010000099.1:0-4904 GCA_964344165.1 uncultured Candidatus Peribacteria bacterium
CATTTCTCTTGTCTTCCATGATCTTATCTTTACCCACTTTTAGAAAAGAAGAACCCTAATGATACTGACATTACCTCTCTCGATGCTCGTGTAACAACTAATGAAGGAGATATCGATAATCGATATACTAAGGCTGAAGTAGACAACTTGATCTCTCAAACCGTCGAAGGACTCGACTGGAAGGAATCAGTGGCTACATTCAATGATTTGGCTACTACTTATCCTACTCCACAAGATGGATGGACGGCTTATGTAGCTGACGTAGGAGAAATCTATACTTATAGTGTCACAGAACTTACCTGGTTAAAAACCGGTGCGACCTTCTTCGAAGATGCGACAGAATCCGTAGCCGGTAAAGTAGTTCTTGCGGCTAACGGAGAAACCACTGGTGGAAAAGTAGTACAAGCCAATGACAGTCGGCTCGCTCAGGTAGGAGTAAATACTGGTAACATTGCTAATAACCTCACCGCTATCCAGTCTAACGATACGGATATTGCGGCTAACTTGGCGGCTATTCAAGGGAATGATACAGACATTGCTACCAATGCTTCTGATATCTTGGCTAACGCTGGAGCTATTACTAGTAATAACACCGATATTGCTGGTAATGCTACAGATATCGCTGCCAACGACACTGATATCGCAACACTTCAGAATTTCACTTCGGCCGGATACGACGTATTTATCCTTCCGTAGGCTAATATAACGAAGTAAATAACAAAAAGGGCTGCCCCGACCTGTCGGGATGGCTCTTTTTTTGTGTCAAAAAGTTAATTTCTCTTTTTCATTTGGAAAAATCCGCCCCGCTCCATAACTCTTTGATGTCTCTCTTAAATCCTCCGCATCGTAAAGCCCAAAAGATTATCTTGTCCTACCAATGATTTTACACGAGGCTGGACCATTTCCTTAAGAACTCTATCTGGTCTGACAATGCTCTCGGCTCGAATTAATGTTATAAAAAAGTCGGCCGCCGCCATTTTTTCCATATCTGCTTCAACTCTTGATAAAATTCGTGCTGCTTCTTCTTCATCTGATTCAGCTTCAGCTCCATCTAATTTTTCCAGAAGCCCAATAATTCTCACTATTCCTGGCATAACAATCATCCCTTCTCTAGCCAGCACATCTCTTTTTTTTTGATCCAATACCTCTCTCAAGTCTGAAATTCTTTTTGCAATAGGGTCTTCATCAATTCTTTCCATAGTTTTAGGATAAAAAACACTTATCACATAATAATTATTTTTAATCCCTTGTCAAATCATGCCATTCAAATTCCCCTTCCTAAAATAAAACTTGCAAAAAATAGATACATAGGCTATAATGTGACCATATAAGTAGCCACAAAATGATCGCCATTAACATCCGAGAAGCGAAATCACACCTCAGCCAGTACATAAAAAAGGTCCTCCACGGAGAAAAAGTAATTTTTTGCATCCGTAATAAACCTGCTGTAGAGCTACGTCCTATCGCTGGAAAACAAAACATAAAAATAGGTTTGGCCAAAGGGAAATTTAAAACGCCAGAAGATTTCAATAGTCCTTTGTCTGAAAAAGAAACAGAAACCTTTTATGAGGGGCCTTTATTTAATGCTTAAACTGATATGAAAATCCTATTGGATACCTGCGTGATGCTCTGGCTTTTTTCAGAACCAGAAAAAATTTCCCCCAAAGTGATGGAAAGATTTTTGGCGGGAGCAGATGAATTTTATGTCAGTCCGGTTGCTTTTTGGGAAATAGGAATCAAAAGAAAAAACAATTTCCCCTCGCTTCCTGATTTTCATACATTGAATGAATGGAGGCAGCAACATGATCTCTGGACCATAAGTTTTCAAGCGGATGACACCGCTCCTCTAGAAAATTTACCAGATATTCATCGTGATCCCTTTGATCGATTGCTTATCTGTCAGACAATCAATCAAGGCATGGCCCTCATGACGCCAGATCATCAGATACAGAAGTATCCAATAAAGGTGATTTGGTAATTCTTCCCTCTGGGGACACCCCCCCTCTCGTAAGAAGAACCAAGAAGTAAATAATAAAAAAGGGCTGTCCCGACCTGTCGAGGGGACTCTTTTTTGTGTAAAGAAACTATTTATTTTCTTAGTCTTTCTACTCCGGGAACTCCCCAGATTTCTTCGTCAGGAAAAGGGAGTTCTACTTCTAAAATTCCTAAATCCTCTAATGCTCTTTTATGCTCTATCCTCGCTTCGTCTATTTTCCCTTGTCGGACCAAAGCCTCCAAAAGTGTCCCCAATAGCCCTTTTGATGCCACTGGAAGCTCCGCTCGAAGTGCAAAACGAGAAATCTCCTCTACTGCTTCATCATGCCTTCCTTGATCATCCAAAAATCCCCAAAGGTCCTCGTTATACCTCGGATCAAGAGGCTCCAAAGCAATTGTTTTACGTAAAGCCTGTTCAGTTTCTGCCAAATCCCCTTTTTCTCTAGCAATAATGGATAAGACATACCAAGCCTGAACATTTTCTGGATCTAACTCAAGAGCTCTTTGCACTTCTAATTCAGATTCTTCAAAGCTCCCTTCTGCTTCTGATTTTTGTAGGGCAATAGCTAGACCACTGTGATGAAGAGAATTATCTGGTTCCAATTCAAGAGCTTTTCGAATAGCTTCTTCGGCTTTTTCATATTTTTTTTGACAATAATAAAGATCAGCAAATCTCGCCCAAGCTTTTGCATTATCTGGATCTGATTCAATTGCTTTCTCTAGATTTTTTCGCACAGCAGAATAAGTAACTCCTTTTCTTTCTATAAAATTATCTGTACGAGCCACAAATCTATCACTCTCTTCTCGCGGACTTAATTTTTCTTCTTGCTTTGGAGCTTTTTTCCTTACTTTTTTAAGTCCAGAGACGACATTTTCTATAGCCATCCCTATTGTAGAAACCATTTCTTCTGAATGTTGAACCACAATTTCCGATCCATCAGATGTTAAAATTTCTTCCCTCATTATAAGAATTTCATCAATTTCTTGACGTTTTTGCGCCACCAACACATCTGTTTTTCGTAATTCTTCCCAAGAATCAACTAATTCTGCCAAATATTCATCTGATTTTGTTCTCAAATTCTTCTTTTTTCTATTTCCCATCCCCTCTGACTCAATTTCTGTTTCTGCAGCATGAATATTTCTCTGAAGGCTATCAATTTTTTCAATTATTTCTGCCACCTTTCGTTTTGTTCCTCTTTCCATTTCTGTGACAACACGATCTATTTCGATAAGTTCTTGATTACAAGCAACCACCCTCAACAAAATATCCTGAACCCCATTTGTCGTATCAGAAAGAAAAGTACGTACGGATTCGCGATCTGCAGAATCAACGGAATCTAGCTTTTCATTCAATTGCCTCATAAAAAACGCTCTCAATTGAGAACCTGCTAATTGGGGAGCTAATTGAGTTAATAAAACCTCTGAAACGCTAGACAACAACGAGCTTCCTTCAATTCTTTTATTCATTTTTAAATATCAATTTATTTGCTTTTTATTTTGAATTCATAAAAAGTCAAAAAAATCTAGAATTTTATCTTCCCCAAATCACCCTGTAAAATTATTGTAATTGAAGATCGGAATAGCTCTTTCTTTGTGTAAAAATAAACCCAAATCACTTATTACTTCCAAAATGAATCATTCCTCTAAAAAATTTTAATTGTTCCTCATTTTTTAACCCCTCAAATAGCTTTTTTATAGCCTCAAGAGTTTTAATTTTATCTTCAGAGTTTTCAACTTCTCTTAAACAAATAATCGTATTAAGAATCGCATATTTCACGAACCAAGTAACCTCTGTAGAATCAAAAGGTCTTAGCACATCCCCGGGAGGGCGCAAAAGAGCTTGTTTTAGAGCTATAGATTCGGCTTCCGTAAAATCTATCATTTTATATCCGTACATATCTGATCGCATTGTTCCTTCTATTTCAACTCCCAATAAAACATTAATTCTCGCTCTTTGCAGTGCAACAAAAACATCACATCGCCTTCTTGCTATTTTTCCTAGAGCAAAATCTTTCAATTCGGGGTTATCAATGAAATATTTAATTCTATTTTTAAAAGCATCAACAAACTGAATAATTGTACCAAAAGTCCCATCAAGCACGAGAAGCAGGGACTCTCTTTCTTCATGAGGAGTTAAAAATTTTTTTTCTTTTATCATTTTTTCCCCCTCTAGTTATTTAATTTTTATTTTTCTGTCAAAATTTCCCTTCCCCAAAATCAAAATCATCCCATAAATCATTGAGAATTTAGACCAATTGGTTCCTTCTTTGATGTCAAAAATTGACACGAAATTAATTCTCATTAAAACACAAAAGATTTTACATTTATACTTAGCCTGGATTCTTGTAGATACACACGATGTTTTTCGTTGGCCAACCCAAACAGCTGTGCGGACAACGAAAGTATTGTCTGAAGTATTCACCAGCTATCCAATTTAAGGGAGAAGACGATGCGAATTATCGCTGTTATAGCCTTTGTGGGAATTCTTGGGGGATGTGCCGATATCCCCATTCTCGATCAGATGCCACTCCAAATGGGCGGGTGCGGAAAAAGTGACGGAAGCGATGGAATGAGGAGTTCCGATTACTTCGAACTCCACAAATGCTTTGGGAAGATCCAAGGCACCATCCCCTGATCTACTAACAACGATGGCAGGCGGAAACTTATCTGTCTGCCATCAGTCCTTTGTTTTAAAAAAACATATCATCTTATACAGACTCAGTTGGCTCTTTTTTATTTCCATTTCGTTACCCCTACCATTAACGGTGAAATCATGAAATATCAATTATCTTTCCTCCTCAACCCATCCTGCACCCGAGAAATAAAAGCAAGAATCTCTACCTGAGTAGCATAGTTTAACTTAAGGAAACTCTGCAAAACTGATTAAAAGCTGGTAAAATTGAGAAAAT
>CAYFMH010000100.1:0-4832 GCA_964344165.1 uncultured Candidatus Peribacteria bacterium
AATAAGGTTTCGGTTTCTCCAAGTGATATTTTGCGCACGCCCCTCTGGATGGGGGTAAAAGAAATTATTGTGGTTCATAATCATTTAGGATCTAGCGAAGCCAGTCAGGAGGATCTGAAGTGGACTTTGGCGATCACCAAGGGGGCTTGGGAACTGCATCAGATCCGATTGGTTGATCACGTCATTATTGGGAGTGATGGCTATTTTTCTTTTTTGGAGCAGGGGATTTTATGATTTTTTTGACTTTTGTTTTTTTTCTGTAATTCTGTTTTTGGACTTTACTTATTTCTTAATTAATAAAAATGGGTACTGCTGAAAGTATGCAATCTTTTGAACATAAAATGCCTGAGATTCTTGATTTTTCTGATGCGACATCACGGTCATTGGAACTAGAAACTTATTTTAAAGGGGTGGTTGACCGAGTTTTGTCTGTAGATTTATCTGCAAAATGGGAAAGTAGGTTAAAAAGAAGGCACACTGATTTAGTGCAAAAAAGAGAAAATGCTTTTCGGAAAGAGAAAGAAGAAGTGCTTTTTGCTTTTATTGACGAAGTAGGAAGAAGAGCTTGTTCCGCATGGGAAGGTAGACATGGTGGAGGACCTTTTGTTTATACTCCACCACCTTTTAATTTTAGAAAGTGGTTTCATAAGTGGTTTTTTTAACAAAAAAGCCCTCTAATTTTTCAGAAAGCTTTTTTCTTTTTTTAGATGTCTTTGTGGTTACAACTATTTGTTGCATCCACCTCCACAACATCCTCCTTTTCCGTCAGTCATGATAATGGGTGGTTAAAAATTACAATCCGATATTAGGTATGGGAAAATAAAATTTCAAGTGTTTTTGTTGGACTTATTGAGGGGAAAAGGTTAAAAAAGTGAGGAATTTTAAGTTCTTACACTTATCGAGTTGGTTCTGCTTTTCCTCTTATAGATTGTTTCTTTTGAAATTTTGATCTTCGGAAAAATAGGCGGTTTTCCCGAGGGCTCACCTTCGGCAAGCTCAGGCTCGCCCTCGTGAACCGCCAAAAAACCAATTTTATAGGTAAAATGTATATAATTTACTGGAAATTATTCTCATTTTCAGGTATAATAAAGCGAAAATTAAAAAAAATGGACTATCTTGTGACTCATGCCACCGAAATTATGCAGCTCTGCTTTGGGTTTGGATTTCTGATCCTAGTGGCGTTTTGTATCCGTCCATTGATCCTTTTGACCCGTGTTTTGGCCAAAATTGATGATCTAAGTGATCTTTTTATTGAATATCTAGAGAAGCCTCTGAGAGCCGCTATTCGGATTTATAGCGTGTTTTCTGAATTTACGAAGTTTTTTGGGAAAAAGTAATGGGGAAGCACCAAATAACAAGCACCAAATTCCAAATTTCAGGCACTAAATAACAAATTCCAAGCACCAAATTCCAATAATTTTGATTTAATAAGAAAGTTATTTGTGATTTGTTTGTAATTTGTTATTTGTAATTTGAAATTTTTTTAACTACTTTTTTAAGTATTCCAATGATTTTTGGTTATCCGGTGCATTTTTTCTTTTATGAGGGGCTTTTGGCTCTGTTTTTGGTGAGTTTTTTATTAATTTTGATCACGGTGTGGGATCAGAACATTGCTTTGATTCGAAAAGCAATTATTGCAGATGTGTGTATTTTTGCGCTTTTGGTGCTGGGATATGGGAGTTTTATTGAGCCAAAAAATTTAGTCGTTAATGAATTTGAAATCCAGGATGAGCGAATGCCTTCACTCCGAATTGCGGTCATCTCTGACATCCATGTGGGGCCATATCGTAAATCCGATTGGGTGCAAAAAGTTGTGGATCGAGTCAATGCACTTCAGGATATTGATCTGGTTTTGATGCCGGGGGATTTTGTCTACGGACGAGCGGAGAAATTTGTTGGAGAATTAGCGCCATTGAAAAATTTAGCTGTTTCACTCAAGTTTGCGACCCTCGGAAATCATGATTATGACATTGTAGAACCAGAAAATAGTCTCCAATCACAAGCAGTTTCTTTTGCGCTCGAAGAAAATGGGATCCAGGAGCTCAAA
Organism: uncultured Candidatus Peribacteria bacterium; assembly: GCA_964344165.1. Classification (GTDB taxonomy): domain Bacteria; phylum Patescibacteriota; class Gracilibacteria; order UBA4473; family UBA4473; genus CAYFMH01. The sequence continues at coordinate 2,048 of CAYFMH010000100.1, forward strand.
AATGAATCTTATTTTTGGGGAGATAAGGGGCTCTGGATTCTGGGGATGGATGATAATTATTTGGGTTATCACGATTGGGAGGCAACTTTTCGTAATACGTTGAGCTTTCCCAAGATCCTGCTCGCGCACTCTCCGGACATCATGGATGAAGTGGATGAAGAATATCTTCCTGATCTCATTATTTCCGGTCATACGCACTGTGGGCAGATTCGGCTTCCCTGGCTGGGAGCTCTGCCTTTCACCATTCCGACTGAAAACGGGAAAAAATACGAGCGGCACCTCTATGAAAAAAAAGGCACGAAGATTTTTATCAGTTGTGGAGTGGGGGAGACGGGGCCGAGGGCACGGCTTTTTAACCCGCCGGAGATTGATGTTTTGGATATAAATTAGGGATGTGTAACGTCTGCGAACCAGATACACGCTGTTATCGGATGTACATTTTTTTTACCTTTGTTCCCTTTTGTTGATAGGTGCTTCTTATTGAATCATAAAACAAGATTTTTTGCCTTTAAATTCCCCAGGCATTTTAGTCCTGCACACCTTGGGCACCAGGAGCCTTTTTTGACGGTCTTGGGGATTGCTTCCCAAATGTGTCCTTGTTCACATTGCCATTTTAGTTTGGCATTAGTGTTTTTATAGATTTCAGAAAGACACTCCCCTCCGCGAGATGCCGCGATTTCTTGCATTTGTTCAATCGTACATTTCTTGCTTCCTCGGCATTCTGGACACCAATGTCCTTGAACAATGTTGTCGGGAGTGGCCATCCATCGATGTCCTTTTTTGCATTCCCACTTTAATTTAGTTACTAGGTTTTTGTATTTTCTCGATCTGCATTTGCCTTTCCATTTTTTAGCAATTTTTTGCATATCTTCGATTGTTTTCTTTTTGGTGCCACGACATTCCGGACACCAGGTTCCTTGTCTGATATCAGCGGGTTTTGCCCACCAAGTATGCTTTTTTTGACACTGCCATTCTAGTTTTGTCTGAACATTCGTGTATTTTTGAGACAAACACTTGCCTCGCCATTTTTTAGCGATGACTTGCATGTCTTCAATACAGAATTTGTTGCTCATGGGAGTGATGTTTTTTCGAAGCCAAAAATATAGTTTTTATCGATAAAATTCAAATGTTTACTTTTTAGAGGAGAAAAAGCTGGTGTTCAATATGGTTTTAATATATAATCCATATGATTTACATATTAAACTCTAAAAACCATGAAAGTTATAAACTTCACCATTCCCCAGAAACTCGATAAACGAATCGAACGTCTGATGAAGAAAAAAGGCATTCCAACCAAAGCAGAATTTTTTCGTTTTGCGTCCCTCTATCTGCTAGATTTTATGGAAGAAGAAAAGTAAGAAAAAGTGCTTCAATCCGTAGCAAAAGATTGACTTTTTCTTTAATTTTCATACACTTCCAGTTGTTAAATCAACTTGCAAATGATTGCTGAAGATAAATTAGATCTCATTATCGAAATCCTTCGTCAACACGACAAGCGTTTTGAACAACTTGATAAACGCCTAGAACGCATTGAGGATAATCAAGAAAGCGAAAAAAGACGATTGGATAAGGTCTACGAAGCGCGGGAACATGTAAAAGTTACCTTCGGATGGCAATGGGGTATGGTAAGTTTATTTATCGCTATCGTAGCAGCAGGAATTACAAAGATTTTTTCATAAATCGCAACTTCGGCACAAACAATCGTTTACAGTGAACAGTTAACAACAAGCAACAAACAGTGTAGCAAAGTGCATTTTCACTGTTTGTTGTTAACTACTTACTGTTAACTGTTTTACCATACCACAACATTTTTCCACCCCCTTCAATCGTTTTTTTAACAACCCGCAACATCGGCTTTTCCCTTTCTGAAAGCGAATTGGTCTGCTTTTCCGTCTGGGGGGGGGCGCTTGCGGGGGGATTTTCTTGTATCTTTTTTTGTTTTGCAGGTACAATATAGGAGATCAATTTTCAATTTCTAATTTCAAATTTCTAAACAATATCCAATTTATTAATTTCCAATGTTTAAAAATTAAAAATTAGACCTTAGAAATTGTTTGAAAATTGATAATTGAAAATTAGAAATTATCTCTTTACTCATTTCAAAACATGAAAAAACAACTACTGGCTCTCGTACTCGGTACTGCCATCATCAGTACCACTACTCTCGCCGTCACCTGGCCGGCTACCCCGACCGGAGAAGTAACAGGAGGGAAGATCGGATCACTTATCACGGCTGACACGGTCAATAGTCGAGTGGGGATTGGGACGGCGAGTCCTACTTATAAGTTTGTAGTATCAGATAATGGGAACACAGGACTTGAAATCGATCCGACAGGGGTGGTTTTATCAGGAGGAGTTGGGATATTTGCTTATGATCGTGTCGGTGCTACCTACAAAGACATTGAGATTGGGATCCCGGGACAACTTGAGCTCAAGGCAAATGGAAACGTCGGTATTGGGACGGCGAACCCAGATGGTCCATTGCATGTCCAAAAAGCTTCAGCAGGAGCTGTGACGGCGAATGCCAATGCTGATGAATTGGTAGTAGAAAGTGACCAGACGGAAATGGGGATGACTTTTCTCGGAAGCAATACGAGCAACCAGAGTATTTTCTTCGGCAAGGAGTCATTGAACGCTGTGGGAGCAATTCAATATCAACACAGTGCGAATGCATTTAGATTTTTGGTAAATGGATTAAGTGAAGCGATGAGGATTGATAGCACTGGGAACGTCGGAATCGGTACGTCGAGTCCAATTGACAAACTGGATGTGGCCGGAGCTGGTC
>CAYFMH010000101.1:0-4668 GCA_964344165.1 uncultured Candidatus Peribacteria bacterium
ATCGAACAATTTGATGGATATCAGGATCTCAAAGAACTCAACTGGGATCTCTACAGCAGCACCTACAAACACATCGAACGACTTGATCGGATCCTCAAGGCAGAAGGAGCCTCTCCTGATGAATATCAGGTTACGAAGCAGGCCGACATGCTGATGATTTTTTACCTGTTACCAGAAAAAGAAATCACAGACATCCTTGTCAATCTCGGCTATGGCTGCTGTCATGAAATGCTCGAAAAAAACTACAATTACTATGAATCCCGAACCACCCACGGCTCGACTCTCAGCCGTATCGTCCACTGCCACATCGCCCATGCCTTGGGATACCACAACGAAGCCTGGAAATGGTACGAGGGAACCCTCAGATCAGATATCTACGATACGCAGATCGGGACCACGGCCGAAGGAATCCATGTAGGGATGATGGGAGCTTCCATCGACATGATTTATCGAGGGTTTTGTGGCGTACATTTCGAGGAGGATCAGATCACAGTATCTGCCTGTCTGTTACCTCAACACTGGGAGCGGATAGAATTCCAGTTGTTTTATCGAAATGTTTGGTACCACTTCCTGTTTGAGGGGCACACGATGGAGATCACCCCAGAAAAAGTGGAAGACGGAGGAAAAATCCTCCCCGTCGAGATTAATAATAAAGCCTGCATGATTCCGCTAGAAAAGCGGCGGAAGTTTAATGTGTAGAAATCATGACAAAATCATCTGACAACAAACCGAAATGGATGATCATCTACCTCTGTCCAAAATGTAATATCGACAGTGCGATGTGTGAACGGGACAAACCCAGGTGTTTTTATTGCGAAAACACGGAAGAACTGACCATTATCAAAAAAGAAGCCCTCTCCATCGAGGTCATGGCCGCCCGAATGAAACTAGTAAACGATCGACTTATGAGCTCCCTACAAGGGGCCTATTTTGCGGGGAAAGAAGATGATGATTTCGACGATGAAGCGATGCTCCTGCAACTCATGGAAAAAGCACAAAAACTAGGGATTGATACAGAAGGAATTTTTGAGGAAACGAAAAAGAAAAAGTAAAACCTGTACACAGGTTCATGTTCCACATTGAACTTGCACACGTATCTAAACCTATTTGTTTTCAAAATACGAAGTGAAATTGCTATTTACAACAGCATAACCTCCAGGATACTGATATCCCTTCTTTTCATCGAACTCAGCACTTGCTAAATTCGGTCGCTCAACCGTATTGCCCAATTCATCAAACCACACAACATCCCACCCCTCACTCTTCTCTGCTAAGTGCGGCAATAACAGTCCATCATCGGGACTTGGATGAGTAACGACCACGCCACCAACAGCTCCAAATACAACTGAGAGATTACGACCTATCCTACTTTGTATGCTATCTATTTCAGGTTCTTCTTTAAGTACTTGAAACACATGATCACAAAAAAGAATACGGAGTGCTTCATAATCCGCAATCAATTCCGGACTTCTCGTGAGAATCGTATTTGTTGGTTTGTTATTCTTTAAGGAATGAGGATCGTTTATAGAAACTCCATCCTCATCACTTACACTGACCATGATGTCCAATGCAGGGGCGTACGAACATGACAATAGGACACGTGTCCTTGTGAAAAGCGAAACAACAATCTCCCAAACTTTACTCTTTCCGATGTATCTACTTGTTCCATTTAGCGGGTCAAGCCCCAAATAAATCTCCCCTTCGTTAGCGAACTTAGAAACCGAAGATGTATCTTCTTCTGCTCTCATTACTAACTCGTTTAGCCCCTCAATATTTAAAATCTTTTCTAAAAACTCTTCCTGCATTAGTTCATCAGCAATGCTCAAGTCACTTTTTGCACCAGTAGACATCCCTTCCTTTGGCGGCTTCCTCAAGTCCGATCTTTGTTGTAAGGCAATCCCAATTTCACCAACTTCTTGCATTATGCTAGGGAGTGCTGGTCCTAGTATTTCAACTGATTTTTTTTCTGAAAGTACCATATGCGAATGAATTTAATTTTAATATAATTATTTTTCAATTTTTGTCAAATAAAAACTTGACAAAACTTAATTATTCTTTTATATAAGATTATATAATTAAAAGTTAAAAATGGAATATCAACAAAATCATCCCCAACTCTTTTTTGCGGAGCAGGTCTACGACCTGGTTCGAAATGTTTCCCAGATCATAGTAACCATAACAGAGCGGGTGGCACAAGGCACACCCACCTCCTGTATTAAGAAACCCAATGCTGCTTCAATCGTCTCGATTGAAGCCTAACCAGTTCGGTCGTGCACAACCTGAACTAGAAAAGTTTCAGGCCAGGAGACCTGAAACAGCCGAGGTTTTCTACTTTTCAAAAATCTCCACAAATGCTTCATATCCTTCTGCTTCCAAACCCTCCTTCGGTACAAATCGAAGGGCCGCCGAATTAATGCAATATCGGATCCCCGTCGGCTCCGGCCCGTCATTAAAAATATGACCTAAATGTGAATTGGCTTCACGACTGCGAACCTCGGTCCGCTTCATAAAAAACCGTGAATCTTCTCGCTCCACAATATTTTCTGGGACCAAAGGTTCGGTAAAACTCGGCCATCCCGTCCCGGATTTGAACTTGTGAACGGAAGAAAAAAGCGGCTCTCCAGAAACAATATCCACATAAATCCCCTCCTCGGTGTTATCCCAATATTCATTGTCAAAAGGAGGCTCCGTGCCGTCCTCTTGCGTGACTTTGTACTGCAAAGGCGTGAGATGAGACAGATAGTCTTTGTCTACCTGGTAATCCTTATCCGCTCCCCAGGTTTTTTCTCGATACTGATCCCGCCCAGAATTAAAACGGTAAAATTTATAACGAACGGGATTTTTTTTGTAGTAGTCCTGGTGGTAGTCCTCCGCGGGGTAAAACTCGGTTGCTTCTCGGATTTCCGTCACAATCGGGGTTTTATATTTTCCGATTTCTTCGAGTTCTTTTTTAGAAACTTCGGCTAATTTCTTCTGTTCTGGATTGTGATAAAAAATTGCCGATCGATACTGATCTCCCCGATCGACAAAGCTCCCTTCACCATCCGTCGGATCAATTTGCCGCCAAAAAATCTGAAGCAAATCCTCATAACTAATTTTGACAGGATCAAAATGTACTTCTACCGCTTCCAGATGATGCGTTTTCCCAGCGGAAACCTCTCCGTAACTTGGATTTTTTTCTCTCCCTCCGGTGTACCCCGATATCACTGCCGTCACACCATCGTAGTACTCAAAGGCGGATTCTACACACCAAAAACATCCGCCCGCAAAAGTAGCTATTTCTTCTTGGTTTGGTTTTTGAGATGGGGTATTTTTCATTTCAGAGGCATTACAACCAAATAAAAAAAGGGAAAAAATGAAAGCAAAAGAAAGTTTTTTGAACATGAGAAAATTATAAAAACAAAAATACTTTAGTGTAATTGAAACGAAAATAAAAACAGTTTGTTACTAGACAAAAATATCGACAGAAATTATTTGACCCCAGAATTTTTTTCCATAGAATCGTCATCGGCTCTTTAAGAGAAAGCTCCGAACAAATCCTTAAAAGATTTGTGAGGAAAGCCGAGCGATTACGAAGTGCATGAAGTCCCGAATCCTCGGGACGAAATATACGGAGTAATCCAGCGACGCACGTGTCGTATAATGGCTTATTACCCCAGCCTTCCAAGCTGGTGACGCGGGTTCGATTCCCGCCACGTGCTCCAGAAAAAATGCGAATGTTCCTAGAAAGGAATAGTCGCATTTTTTCTATCTTCTCCTAACTTATACTCTACTTTCTTCTTGAAAATCACCAGGATTAATTTTTTCAGGAGAAATTCCTAACTCACCTACCTCTACAAGCCTATTTCGAAGATCTTCAAACCTCGGATCACGAGAAAATAAATATACTGTTCCATTTTTACAATACCTATTTACTCTCACCGGAATGCCATCGATAACCCCTTCTCCTTCAAATGGGATTAGCTTTTCATGTAAATTCACTCCCTTTATTTGCAACTCTGTTCGAGCCTTTTCCATAACAGATTCTGCCAGAGAAATTACAGGATCTTTATTTTCTGAAATCAAATCTCTTCTCTCTAAAAAAAGCATACGAAAAGCTGGTGCAATCCCTGGGAGGGTATATCCTCCTCCTGAAATAGTCCATCCTCTTTCAGAAAATTCTTTTAGAGCGGCTGCAGAATACAAAATTCTCCAATAAAGGCGAGGGTCTTCTCTGTTCCAAACATCTTTTCCTCTTTCTTTCCGAGCCAGAGCTTCTCTCGGCAAAACAGGAGCAATATGATCTAAAATCCCATACTGCCAAACGACGTCCACAAGGTCTTCATAGGTTGCTTCTGGATCATCTTTAATTCTATCCAACTGTGCTTCAAATCTAACATGCCACCTTCTGCTTAAATTTTTTAATTCATCTTCATTGGAAGGTTTTTCTCCGATAAATTCTGAAAGCTCTAGCCCCAAACTTTCAGCTCTTTTTGCCAAAACTCGTTCTATTTGCTTAAAAATTTTTCTATCCAAGCCTAAATTTCTTATTTTTTCTGAAGTTTCACCCAAATCATCATGATATTGGACTAAATCTGCCGAAGGCATAGAATAAATTTTGTTCATAAGAAAAATACGAATTTTTTCATCTTAAACGCAACACATGAAGATTAATCTCTAATCTTCAAT
>CAYFMH010000102.1:0-4549 GCA_964344165.1 uncultured Candidatus Peribacteria bacterium
ACGAGGTAGAACATCATGAAGAGATGCATCACGAAGCAGGACAGGAAGAAGAAGTACCTCATGAGGAAGAACATCAAGAACTATTTGATCTTCACGAGCTGATTGAGGTCTTTTTCACTGTTGAGGTGCTCAGTGGGATTTTATTATTACTTTTGTTTGCCTGGATCTGGCATCGTCCAGCCCTCAAAAAATGGGTTCCCTGCCAGCATGAGCATTGTCATCACAAATTAAAAATTCCTCATTTATTGGCAATTTTGGCCTTGTGTTTGCACTTTTTTCCAGAGGCGGGGGTGCGACATGTCCTTCTCGAAAAGTTTTTTGCGACCGGATCAGTAGAAAATATCTTGGGATTTGTTGGTTTTGTGGCTCATTTTTTCGTAGATCTCATTATTGCACTAGTTATTTCTCTCTACTGGAAAACTCGCTGTGGATTTTTCTTAAGTTTTGTCGGGATTTCCGTGCTTTGGATTTTGGCTTTTTGGATTGGTGGTCATGTGGCGGAAAACATCCCTCATGAGGCAGAAGGGATTTTGTTTCTTGTGAGTGCTTTCTTATTGGCGATGTTTGTCCACAAACCGCATAAGCCGGTGTTGCATTGTGGAGGATGTGAGAAATAGCCTACTGCAAAAACACCTCCTGCAACTGAAAAATTGGCATCATGATCGAGAGCGCCATGAAGATCACGGCTAGTCCAACGATCAAAATAATCGCTGGTTCGATCAGGGTGGTGAGGTTTTTGAGCTGGTGATCGATCTCGAGCTCATACTGTTCCCCCACTTTTGTGAGGACCTCAGTCATGTTTCCGGATTTTTCTCCGATTTCGAGGATCTCAGCGAGGATGGGATCAAGTGCTGACTCTTTGGCAAAACTTTGATGAATTTTGAGCCCGTTTTCGACATTTTTTTCGATGTTTTTGATCGAGGATTTGATGACGACATTGGGGATGATCTCTGACAGCACGTGGAGACTTTTGTTGATCGGAATACCGGCTTTGAGCAGAGTAGAGAAGTTATTGGCGATCCGGAGGGTTTGTACATTATTGATCAAATTGCCGATGAGTGGGGCCCGCAGTAGAAACGCATGCCATTTTTTCTTGCCTTCGGGGGAGGTTTTCCAGTTATAAAAAATCTGCCATCCTGCCCAAATCGCAATGAAGACAAGCCACCAGAACTCCACGAGAAAATTGGAAATATTTAGAACAATTTTTGTGAACAGCGGAAGTTCTGCGCTGAATTCTGCAAAGAGCTCCGCGAACTTCGGAATGACAAAAAGACAGATCACTACCCCGGCGAGAAGGATCGCTCCCAGGACGGTGACCGGGTAGATCATGGCCGAGCGGATCTGAGCTTCGAGTTTGAGATTTTTTTGGAGTTGAATGGCGATGGATTCGAGGCTGTCTTTTATTTTTCCGGTGAGTTCTCCGGATTTGATCATCTTCACTTCGTATTCGGAGAAGACCAGTGGATATTTTTCTAATGCTTTAGAAAAAGGCACTCCTTGATTCTCCATGTCGTACGCGATGGTATTGAGGATCCTCTGGAGTCGGGGATTTCTGGCTCGGCCGGCGAGCATATCGATCGCCCGTGTAAACTGGACGCCAGAATTAATCAGCAGCTGAAGCGAATGAAAAAAAAGACTTTTTTCTTTGCCTGTGATCCGAGATCGATCGATCAAAAAATCATTTATCTTTACCAGTTTCGGATCGTGGGTCCGATTGGTCACCCCGTAGATGATTTTTTTGTGAGGAGAGGAAAAGGCGTTTGTCATTGGGGTTTTTAAATCTTCAATTATCAATCTTCAATCTTCAATTTCGGATTAATCTTGATAAAGTGCGTAGATAAAAAGTGAGAGATTGCTGATTTTTTGGCCATTTCTGTCGATTGTCTGGAGGTTGAGGTTATCCATCCCGAGGAATCTTTCGTTTTGTTCGATGAGGGTGAGCAGATTTTTTACATTGTTTCGTGGGCCCTGGAGTGAGAGGTTGGCCGTGATGTGAGGAGCGTTGATCTCGGCTTTTTGGCCTTGAGAGAATTTAATCGTCGAAAATGTAAATCCGCTCTGTCGGGCGATAGTTTGTAGGTCTCGGATGAAGTTTTCTTGTTCTGGAGTGAAGGGGATACGAGCCTGGATGCCTTGGATTTGGCCGGCGAATTCTTTTTGGAGGGCTTTGAGTTGAGTTTTTTGATCTATTTTTTCTTTGAGTTCGGTCTTCAATTCCCGGTTCATATCCCGGAGCCCCTGGACCTCCTCGAGGAGGGGGAAACTAAAAAATCCCAGGACACCCGCCCCGAAAAAAAAGCAGCAAACGACCCAGGTTTTCATGGTTTTGGCGGGGTTAGTTTGATATCATTTTTTGTCGTCGGTACGTACTGAAAAGTCAGCCCAAAGGTATAAATAGATTTTCCTTGTTTGGCGGGTTTCTCCATAACCGAGTGGACAAAAGGATTTTTGAATTTCGGATTGGCTTTCATCCGCTCCAGCATGAGTGCGATAGATTCCCAGTCAAATCCTTCGCCTTTGATGGATACTTTTTGGTCTTTTCCGGCTGACAGATTCAAAAAAGAAATCGTGTTGTCTTCTTGTCTGATGATTTCTCCCACGATCTGAGACCATTCGGTTCGGTAGTTTTGGGCTCTTTTGAGGATCTCGACGGATTCTTTGATTTTTGAGACTTTTTGAGTCTGGGAGAGGTTATTGATCTCTGTGATGTTTTTTTCGATCTTTTTTTCCAGATTTGCGTTGGCGTAGGTGAGGCTGTATTTTTTCCAAATCAAAACCCCTGAAAACACGATCGTGATAGCCACGAAGCCGATCGCTATTTTTTTTAAGACAGGAGGCATTTTTGTTTTCATATTTTATTTGCTTTTTGTTTTGAATTGAGCCGCTTCGCGGAATTTTTAATTTTATAATTTTGTAATTTTTAAATAAATTCTATTTAAGCTTTAAACAGGCTTAATTGTGTTTTTTTAAAAATTAAGATTTAAAAAATTATTTATAAAATTGAGAATTAAAAATTAAAAATTTTTTTATTTCACTTTATCTTAAAAGGATTTTATGCTATTTTCCTCGCGATGCAAATAGAATTTCAGAGTCGAGATTTTGGAGCTTTTGTTTTGGGACGGGAAGTTTTGAAACGGTTCCCGGCGGCGGAGGTGAAATTTGTGGTGAAAAAAAATATTGCCTGTGAAGGCGAGGTGACGTCACCTCGCCTTCCGGGAGTGGCAATACAGGAGGGTGATTTTTGGGAGAGGGCTTTGATGCAGATCTTGGATGGGGGGACGCGGTTTGGTCGGATTGGGATTTTTTTTGACCGGCAGGATGTGGAGGCGAAGGAATTTTTTACCAAATTAGATGTTTCTAAGTGGAAATACAGCCCAATTGATCGACGGGCAGAGAAAACTCCAAAGATATCGCTTTTTGAAACGCAGTTGATTCATCATATCGCGGATGAGGGGTGTGCTGACAGTGTAGAATTCCGACGGTTGGCTCGTAAGTATATCCGTCCCGCGAAGCACGCGAGGTGTGATGTGATTTTTTTTCCAGAGGCGATCTTGGGCGCAGAAAAAACAGTGAAAATACTCCAACACATTGCGGGGACACAGATGAAGTGTCGGTTTGTGTCGGAGTTTGTTTTGACTGATGAAATCGTGAAGGTTGTGGAAAAATCGAAAAAGCAAAAGATTGAGATTGAATCGGGGGATGATGGGGAATTTACGCGGCAGAGGGGGGAGGGGGTTTTGCGGGTGAAGTTTAAAAAATGAGGCAAAAAGGTTTTACTTTCTTTTTTTTGTAGTGCGTATTGCACATTGCATAATGCAATACGCAATGTGCAATTTTTCAGGCGATGTTTGGGAGAGGATTTTACGGGTGAAGTTGAAAAAATAGTGTTTTTTATTTGCTTCTTTTTAACTTAAAGAATATAATTACATTGTAATTACTTTTTATCATGTCTCATTTAATTCAAATTGGTAACTCGATGGGGGTTCGTATTCCAAAACCTGTTATTCAAGAAGCCGGATTGGCGGATTGTGAAATAAAGATGCAAATAGTTGAAGAAGGAGTCCTTTTGATACCGATTTCTAATCCTCGTGAAGGCTGGGAAGAGGTGGCCAAATCCCAGACAAAAAAGGAAAAAATATGTTTTGAAGGGGGAAACGATTTTGATGATAAAGATTGGAAATGGTAGCGCAATTTGAAGTTTATTGGGTTCGGCTCGATCCGACAGAGGGGAGAGAAATGAAAAAAGTCCGTCCAGCGGTGGTTGTTTCTCCCAATGAAATGGAATCATTGAATACTCCTATCATTGCTCCCCTCACTTCTGTTCGGAAGTCTCTTCCGTGGAGGGTCGATGTGGTTTTTCAGGGGAAAAAAGGATCTGTGGCTTTGGATCAATTGAGAGCCGTAGATCAGTCTCGGTTGGTTGAAAAGATGGGGGTATTGGAGGCAGCAGAGGGGCAGGGGATATTGCAGGTTTTGCAGGCGATGTTTGGGTGAGGATTTTGCGGGTGAAGTTGAAGTGGTAGAGGGGAGAAAGTCTTGGTTGCTTTTT
>CAYFMH010000103.1:0-4344 GCA_964344165.1 uncultured Candidatus Peribacteria bacterium
AACCTTCGCTTTTTTCCCTCAACTATCAATTATTCCAAATTTCGATATTCGGGTACAAAAAACTTGACACATATATAGATATTATTATACTTGGACTTATGAAATTAGATGCCCATGAATCGTCGTTATCGTTTGAAACAGAAGAATTGGCTGCAGAAAGTCTTTTTTCTTTGCTGGATGATTATTTTGAAAAAGCAATTAAAGAAATAAAAGAATACAGTCCTTATAAAGGTCCTTCAAAATCTTGTGGTAGACAACCCTCAGAAATATTTTTAGAATGTAGAAATGTTATAAGCTTGTTTTTTCTAATTTTATGTAAGCCAGAGCATATAAATTCTCACTCTTTTTCAGCAGATGCTTTAAAAACTTTTTTCCCAGAAATAGATATTGAGGCAATTTCTTCTTTAGATCCAGCATCACTAAGGATGGAAATAGCAAGGTGGCTCACAGAACAAGAGTTTTTAGCTTATAAATTGGGAGCAATATCACTTCTAACTGCTAGTACAGACTTAATGCATAAAGCTTCTGAAACGAGGAAAGATATTCATTATTCTCTTAGAGATAGAATCTTTGGGGATGTTGTTCAAGCAGCCGGATTTGAAATAATAAAGCTCTATCCAGAAGAAGAGGATGAAAATCTTATAAAAGCAAAACTAGGATTGATACAACGACCATCGTCAAAGAGCAGATTTGAGCTTTTAACTGGAATAGAAGGGCATAGAGGCACTATTTTCCCATCAATTCCTGGTTCCTTAGAAAGTTATGTGAACGGAGAAATTACCAAAAAAGAATTGAAAGACTATATTGAAGGATTACTAAAAGAAGTTGGATCAACCTGGGAAAGAGTACAAAGAATAACAGAGGCTGAAGAATACCCCGCTTAGTTGAGTCCTATGCAGGAGTGGGTGTGTCGGTTAGACCACCCGCTTCGTTATGTTTTCTAAACATTAGTTATGTTTCCCAAACAAAAGAAAAAGACTAGAACCCGCTCAGTCGAGTCTTTTGACTCGACAAAAAAAGGCGAACCTTTGTCGGAGCAGATGTGTCGAGAGACCACCTGATCCATGACGTTTCTCATTAACGAACTTTAACAACCCACCTTTTTTCTCCAATCTGAAAAATCCCCCCAAGGCGTAGTAATTTCTCCCTGGATCCATTTTTGGATTCCATCCAAGGGATTGCTAATATTCCCAACCGCAAAATAAAGCCGACGACTCCGTGTAAAGTTTTCTTTTATTTCTGTGTCCGACATTTCTATCCCCGATTTTTTTAGAGTTTCTTTTATATTTTCATCTGTCAGTGTTTCCGTCAGATGTTTTCCCACTTTCTCCACGGCTGCCAGGGGGTTGCTAATATTCACAACCGCAAAATGAAGCCGAACACCTTGCGGAAAGTTTTCTTCTATTTCTGTGTCTGACATTTCTATCCCCGATTTTTTTAGAGTTTCTTTTATATTTTCATCTGTCAGTGTTTCCGTCAGATGTTGCCCCACTCGTCCCACGGCGGCCAAGGGGTCACTAATATTCCCAACCGCAAAACGAAGCCGAACACTCCGCGAAAAGTTTTCTTCTATTTCTGCGTCTGACATTCCTATCCCAGCCTTTTTCAGAGTTTCTTTTATATTCTTGTTGGTCAAAGTTTCCGTCAGATGTTGCCCTACTCGTCCAACCGCTGCCAAAGGATCGCTAATATTCCCAACCGCAAAATGAAGACGAATACTTCGCGGAAAGTCTTTTTCTATTTCTGTGTCTGACATTTCTATCCCAGCTTTTTGAAGAGTACTTTTGATAGATGTTCCCTCAAAAAATGCCTGCACGTACTCAGTCCCATAATACTGACTCAGCTTCTGCAAAGCCTTTTGTTCACTTTTTGTTTTCCCCGGAAACCAAATCCCATTTTCAAGGAAAATCGTGGTGAGTTCGCTGATATATCTTTTTCGGGCTTCTTCTTTGCCTGTTTCAGAAGTATCAAAGATCGTCCCAGACAAATCATTTTCATTCGCTCGAAAAAAACCAATCAGGTGCACCTTGATTGTCTGATGCAGGGCTTCCAATGTTGCTTCTCGTGAATCGGGACACAAGCAGACAATCGAGTTGTCATTATCGGCGACAAGTATCTTTTCCGTTTCTTCTTTGATTTGGCGCAGTACCAGTTCTACTGATTTTGCAACAACACCTCTTGTCTCCGTCACTCGTGCGATCGATTGTATGGCAAATACCGCTTCACGGGTGGCATCTCTTGATGTGAGTGGATCTTCTGGATTTTCTTGGCTATAGGCAGCTACGAGTGCTCGTGGTACTCGGGTATCTACCGCATTTTTCATAAGATGTTTATAAATTATTTATTTGCAATTGTCAAACACACCTCCGGTAAGTTATCACACTCCTAAACAGAACATTCTAGAGGATTGATTTTTTGCGGCTTCACGGGGGTGAAAATAACGAAGTGATTGAGCCCCCGGGAAAAGCCGCTTTAATGCGAAGATCAATCTTACTAGTTTATCTCTACGTTGAGAGCATTTTATAGCACCCCCTTTTTGTTGATGGGTGTGAGAAGTTACCGCCTCCGGTAATTTTTCACACCTATAGTTTGGCAGATATTCTCAAAAGCTGATTCCAATCCTGCCCTTCCCTAAACCCGGAATTAATTCCGGGTTAACGAACAATGGTGATTATCTTTGCTAAGTTGATAGTGTGAAAACTTACTGCTTCCGGTAATTTGATTTTTTAGTTTCAAAAAATTTTTTTTTACTCATAATATCGAGTGTTAGTTTAACCTTTTATATGATGAAAAAAATAACCATTTTCTTGATTTCAATTTTTGCTTTTTCGCTTTTTGGCACCGTAGAAGCCGCAGATACGACGGCTACAATTTCCACCAACAAGGGGGATATTGAATTGAAATTATTCCCAGACAAAACCCCAAAAACGGTCGAAAATTTCATTGGTCTCGCAAAAGCGGGGAAGTATAATGGAACAATTTTTCATCGAGTGATTAAGGATTTTATGATTCAGGGAGGGGACTATGAGAACTTCAATGGGACTGGAGGACAGAGTATCTGGGGCAAAGAATTCGAAGATGAAATTGTCGAAGATTTATCACACAAAAGGGGAGTGATCTCTATGGCCAATGCGGGGCCGGGGACCAATGGTTCTCAGTTTTTTATCACGCAGAAGCCAGCGACGCATCTGGATGGAAAACATACCATTTTCGGAGAAGTGATTTCTGGAATGGAGGTGGTGGATGGGATCGCTTCGGTGCAGACAAATAATGTAAATCGGCCGCTGCTGCCGATCCTGGTCAAAAGTGTGAAAATCAATGAAGGTCCTGAAATAAAAGCGAAGGCGACACTGACTAATGTTTTGAACTTTACGGATGCGGACCTTATCCCTATCTGGGCCAAAGAATCGATTACGGCCTTTGTCTCTCAAAACATCATCAAGGGGAATGCTGATGGAAGCTTTGCACCACAAAAACTCCTCAATCGTGCTGAAATTGCAAAGATCATCGTCCTTGCGACGGGATCCAAGATTAATATTGTTGGAGGGCCACATTTTTCTGATGTGCCGGCGGATGCTTGGTTTTATCCGTATGTGGAGACTATGTACAATAATGGTTGGATCAAGGGACATCCAGATGGGAGTTTCCGCCCAGCGGATAACATCAATAAAGCGGAGTTGGCGAAGATCATTGTGAATGCTTTTGGGATGGGAGGAGAAAAAGTAAATGCTTCGGAGCTAAATGATGTTTTGTTTTCTGATTGGTTCTTTAAATATGTGAAAATTGTAAATCAAAAAGACATCATGAAGGTGCATGAAGGCAATCTTTTTTATCCGGCGAAGACCGTGACGCGAGCGGAGGCGGTGAAGGCGATATTTGAAGGGCAGAGGGTGGATTAGCCAATATTTTCCGAGAATTATGAATTAAGAATTGAGAATTATGAATTTTTTTTCCGTGATTCGTGATTTAAAAAGCAGGAGCAGATTTGCCTGTCCTGCGTAGCTTTAGCGAAGAAGGGAAATCTGCTTCGAAAATTTTTCGTGGTAGCACTCTCGGAATGTTTTGGTTCAATTTTACTCTGGAGATAAAGGACCAAAGGTTCTTTTGTGAAAGAGAAATCGTTCTTTCATGATATTAAAAAACCCTTCCAAATCATTGTCATCCAAACTCATTCCCAACGAATTAGTTATAAGAAGAGAATCTTTGTCTTCAGGTAATGCTAGTAATTTACATGGAGCAAGTAAGGAATTAATTTGCCTAACTGTTTCATCGAACCCTATTTCTGGCTGGTTATACTAAACCGCCTTTGAAATTCAGAATAATTGATATAAAATTTGGTTAGTA
>CAYFMH010000104.1:0-4154 GCA_964344165.1 uncultured Candidatus Peribacteria bacterium
TTGGAAATTCCCGCAAAAATTTATTGAGGAAAAAAAGTAAATCTTGAGCAGATTCCAATGCTAATTCATCTTTTAATTCTGTATCTTCAAAAACCGCCGAAGACTCTTTTTCAACCAATCCGGCATATAGCTCAAAAATTTCTTCAGATTGAAAAAATCGTTGGCTTAATAATATTGATCCCAAAATTCTTCGGATTTTAGTGATAGAAGGGTTATACCTCCTTCCTTCCTTTATTTTTTTGACTTCTGTTTTCATTCGAATCATGTTCTTTTTTGCTTCTTCCAGATGACGATTGGCAATCAAAATTTCTATTTCAGAAAAATCTCCTGCCATTTTTGAAAAAACATCATTACTTCCTTTTTCTCCCAGAAATCGAACAAAAACATACGCTGGATCGCTCGGAAAAACTGTTTTCATCCAAGCTTTTTGAGAACGAGAAAATCGTTTCCATTTTTCAGCAATTTCTTCATTTCTCTGTAATAAGTTCTTCCATTCTCCGCTTGTAATCGTACTTTTAAATTTTTCCAAAGATTTTTCAGCTACAAAGAGTCTATTTTCTTTCACGGCATAATGAGCCTCAATAAAGGGAGCTGTTAGGGTTTGAAAAAGCAATGTATCTCTTTTGCTTTGTGGCAATAATAAAGCAGATTTTTGTATTGCGTGAATCACTCGCCCCGAAAATTGATCTGCTCGAAAAGTAAACCAAGTCTCTGGGGCAAGGGCAGCAAAATTTTTCATTTTTGTTCCCCATTCAGTCTGTGCCAAAACTGCTACTCCAATCTTATCCCCAGCTTCGGGGCTAGCTGGATTTGGTGGAATCTTGACTCCAAAGGTTTTTAGCCGAAAATCTTTTTTTAATTTTGTATAAAAAAGAACCCCTGTTTTCTCTGAAATCATTTTTTCATGAATACTCACCCGCATCCCTGGAGGGATTAAAAAAGGTTGTTTGGCCCCTCTCCAAGATATCTCTACAGAGTGGTTATAAGCATACACCTCTATCATTTGTGTTGCTTGGTCATAAAATATATACGCACTAGCTCCCAAAGCATTTACAAATAGATTAGCTACTTTTATCTGACCGATCTCTGGACGTGAGATCCCTACAAAAGAAGTATCTTCCGTATCAAGAAAATCTGCTCCCAAAAACATTCCCCCTCTCAGAAGCTCCCTATTTCCTGATGAAAAATCAACTTCTGAATCTGGAAAAACAACTAAAAATTCTCCATCAGTCGTAAATATTTTTTTAGGATCTTCGTATTGACCAAGTGAAAGCCGCTGATTCAATACCTGAGCTTTTTCAAAAGGATCTTTGAGCTGGCTAAAAATTCCGAAGCGGGCGTTTTCTGCAGTAAAAATCCCCGTGAAGATAAGGAGTCCTATAACAAAACCAAGAAAAAATTGTCCAAGCTTCATTAATTTTTATTTTTTATATTTTTTAAATTTATTAATTTTTAATTTATTAATTTTTGTAGCTAACTCAAGTTTAAATATCTGTATTGTCATCTTCTACTTCTTCTTCTGCATAATCCGCCCCAAATCTTCTTTCTGCGTGCAAAACATCATTTCCATAGGTCTGATAAAACCAGTGATACACCCCCTCTGCAATCCCATTCCCTGCTCCAAACATCCCGAGTAAAAAAGGAAGCGCCAAAAAACTTGCGACTGCAGGGGTGGTTTTGGCCAGAATGTATCCCACAAAAAAGAACATGGCCAAAGCCAATAACGCTCCATAAAGATTAACCAGCAGATGCTTGGTTTCGGTGATAATTTCCTGAGTAAAAAAAGTAAAAATTCCTGTCAAAAGAATGTGGAGCAACGCGGCTACAGCAATCCCTACTGGTCCCCAAAGACTATTTCCGACCAAATAACCAGGAAGAAGAAGAAACACAAAAAGAAGCGCCGCGAAAAAGACATGAGTAACTCCCGTGAAACGAGCGCTGTATTTTTCTTCTAAAGCGCTAGAAATAAAAAGATAGGTCAGATTGGCTACTGTTGTAGCCATAAAAACAGCAAAAATAACAATATAAAGAAAAAGCGAATGCGTATTTTCTTTTTGCACCTGGAGTCCGATTCCAGTCATTTCTGTATGTTGCCCCTCTGCGGGAGACAGGATATCCCCCACAATTGACCAAGAAAAAAGAAGAATTAATCCCCAAATAACCGTTCCCGTCAAACCAGCTCCAAAACCAGTTAAAAAACGGAAAAAAATTAAAGAAATCGGAAAATGTTGTTCTTGTTCACTCATCTTTTGATTTTTAATTTAACCTAATTCTAGAGAGAAATAGTGAAAAATCAATTTTTTTTGATACAATTTTCCATTCTCCATTTTTCGATCTGAGCATGATGTCCAGAGAGGAGAACCTCAGGCACTTTCATTCCTCGAAAATCCGCTGGACGAGTATAATGAGGATACTCACATTTTCGATCTAATTTTGCCGAAAAACTTTCTTCTTGGTGGCTTTCTTCTTTTCCGAGCACTCCAGGGACGAGGCGGGCCACTCCATCGACCACCACTTGAGCAGGGATTTCTCCTCCGGTCAGGACATAATCTCCGATCGAAATTTCTTGATTCACTAATTGATCTCGAACCCGCTGATCGATCCCCTCGTAGTGTCCACAGAGCAAAATTATACGCATGTTTTTTTCGCTTATTTCTTCGGCCATCTCTTGAGAAAAAGTTTTACCATGGGGCGTGAGATAAATCACGGGAGCTTTGTCTTTTTTTAAATTTTTGACGTGTTCGATACCATCAAAAAGTGGCTGCGGCGTCATCACCATCCCCGCTCCTCCGCCGAAGGGGACATCATCGACTTTTTTGTGTTTATTGTTGGTAAAATCTCGGATGTTAAACAAGTTTACTTCAATCGTCCCGGCTTCAATGGCTCGGCCAATGATGGAAGTGGACAGAAAAGAATCAAAAAGCTCTGGAAACAAAGTCAGGATGTCGAATCGCATGGTTAAAAAATTTAAAATTTAAAGAGCAAAATTCAAAATTTAATTGAAAAATTAAAATTTAGGATTAAAAATAAATTCACTTAATTTTTATAAACAATGCAATCCAAAATTCAAGCGGCTCTCGGTTCTACGGTCTCAGAAATTAATTGTCCAGGAGCGGTCGATCACCACTCGGGGAAGGTCAGAGAAAGTTTTGTCCTACCAAATGGAAATCGAGCTATCGTAGTCTCGGACCGAGTTTCGGCTTTTGATCTGGTCTGGGGGACGATTCCTTTTAAGGGACAAGTGCTCAATCAGATCGCCGCTTGGTGGTTCAGAAAATTGGATGGCGTGGTGCCACATCATCTGATCGATGTCCCAGATCCCAATATTTCGCTCGTAAAAAACGTAAAAACACTCCCG
The DNA here is from genome assembly GCA_964344165.1 of uncultured Candidatus Peribacteria bacterium. Lineage (GTDB taxonomy): Bacteria > Patescibacteriota > Gracilibacteria > UBA4473 > UBA4473 > CAYFMH01. Next base: position 3,359 of record CAYFMH010000104.1, read on the forward strand.
GTAGAGATCATCGTACGAGGCTATCTCACCGGAAGTACAAAGACTTCATCTTGGTACGCGTACCAGAATCTCGATCGAATCATCTGTGGGATCGAAATGTCAGAAGGGATGAAGAAAAATCAAAAATTTGAAGCCCCGATCATCACTCCGACGACAAAACCAGAACACGGACACGATGAAGCCATCACTCGAGAAGAGATTATCAGCCAAGGATTGGTCCCAGAAGACGTTTACGCAAAGGCTGAAGAATACGCCCTCACGATGTTTGCTCTCGGGCAAAAAGTAGCCGCCGAACGAGGGATGATTCTCGTAGACACCAAATATGAAATGGGAATTGACGCTGACGGGAACCTCATCGTGATCGACGAAGTGCATACACCAGATTCATCTCGATACTGGGTAGCCGATACGTATGAAGATAGATTTAATAACGGCGAAGAACCGGAAGGACTTGATAAAGAATTCGTCCGAGCCATGTTGGTAAAAAAAGGGGTTGATCCGGGAGCTGACCCAGAAACCTTCGATGTGTCTGGCTATCTGGATGATGAGATTCGGACCTTTGCTGCGGAGAAATACATCCAATTATATGAAAAAATGACCGGAGAGCCGTTTGTTTTTCCGGAAGATTTAAATGCAAAGGAGCGGATTGAAAAAACGTTGAAGACTTTGGTTTAGGCGCCAGATTTGCTTTCTGAACTAATTCAAGAAATAGGATTTGACTTTGTTTCTTGTTGTTTTTGTGGTTCTTCTTTTCTAAAAGTGGGTAAAGATAAGATCATGGAAAATAAGAGAGATG
>CAYFMH010000105.1:0-4143 GCA_964344165.1 uncultured Candidatus Peribacteria bacterium
TCCCAATCTTAACTTTTTTTCACTTTTTTTGCATTTTCTTTTATGTTATTTTATTGGCTTATGTTAGCGACTAATCGCGTTTTTGGCGTCCAAGTTTTGTAGAAAATAAGAATAAAATATTGACAAATAAAAATAGATTCTTATAATGGCAAGCAGGTATTTTCCGCTCTTTTACAATTCGTTTTTAGCAGACATCTATCTGTGCTTGATTCATTTGTATAGCATAGAGATTGAAGTTTCAACTTTCTTTGTTTCGAGTCGAATCGAGTTCGGATGCCTTGTCTGCTATTGCAAGCTACTGATTTGATAATGGAAATCGTTATCGATTTTGTAGTTTGCACTCAAACCCTGAAATCCCACTTCCGTTTTTAAGAGGAGTCTCATCATGCAACTCATGCGTTCCGAAATGAAAACCTATGCTCGTTTTCTTTTTCCGGGTTCCTTCGTTTCCGAGGAATCCGTCAAGGAGGTTCCGTCCCGCAACGTGGCGGAACTTGACATCCCCGGAAATGCGTTTGCCCTTCAATTTTTTGACCAAGGCACGGCGGTATTCAATGTCGATGGCCATGAGGTCGAGTTCACCAGCAAGCGAATCAACGTTTCGGGCAATACCTACATCGGGGGACTCCTCATGACTCTCGAAGAGGTACGGCAACGCCATCCCGACAAATCCAATCTCATCGCCAACATGGAAGGGAATGGATGGAATCGGGTCATCCAGTGCCGAACCGGAAACTTCCAACCCTTTGAGGATGGTGATACGCAAATCGCTGCGTGAACCTGATTCGGGGAGACAAGGCAAAGACTGTAAGCAATTGCAGTCACCAGAGGATGTGAAATTCGTTTCATGTCCTCTTTGCCATTCCTGAAAATTCTGCTCCCTGTTTTTTTGATTCTTTGGCTGTCTGTTTTAGCCTGTTCGCAATCCCTTCCAAAGACTTGGGGTCTGTGGCAAACTTAGCGGAAACAAGCCTTGTATTCGCTTCTGATATTTTCACGAATATGAGAGGGGTGTCAGGCGTATCCAACTCAACTGAGGTTTCAAACAGAACGCCTGCTACATGAAATGCATCAATTGGAACGAGAGAATCTTGAGTGTTCATGTGAGTGGTGATTAGAATATACGAAAAGCTCTATCTGATTTGATAGAGTGTTTTTTTTTGACTTGTCTGCAATTCAGGCATGGTAAAAAGAGGCAACTAGTCGTTGCACCCCTTTACTTTAAGCTTGCCTTGCGGTTCACCCAAAAAAAGGAACGAGATAGTTGCCTCATTCCAACATTCTTGGGTGACCGAATGGGAGCAAGACAATCTACCTCGAAGACTTCAAAAGGTAAAACAAGCATGGTGATAAAGTAAGGGGTGCAGGTACAACCTAGTCTCTCATACCTGATTTGTCAAATTCAGTTTGCCTACAGGAGTTTGTGTCCACGTGTTTTTGCTCTTCCTCAAACTTCTTTTTTTCGCTTTGCTCTTTCTGCCTCTGCTATCTCCCCATTCATAAAAGGTGAAGGAGGTACGCCCAGATAAATGACAGGACGTTTGGAGTTCTCGTCCTCTTCTGCTTCCTTCCTCGGAATCCAGTCCTCTACTCGCTCGTAGAATAGCTGAATCAGTCTTGGATTTCGGTCTTCCAGAATCCCCTTGAGATGAGCAGAACGCACCAAAGAACCATACCGCACGAAGCTTCTTTCCTGCTCTGTTCGCACTCGTTTGTTAAAGTTGGCATCCTCAAACCAGTTGTACAGAGTCCGTCTGCACACCCCTACCTTTTTTGCGACCTCCTCAATCCTTGAGTATTCGCATGGAATAGAGGATAGAACCGCAATCGCCTTCAGTTGTTTTGAAGTGAAACGTGTGCAATTTTGTGCAGTTTCTTGAGTTTCTATCATCTAGGCGTATTCATAGCACACATAGCAAAAAACAGCCAGAAACAAGCTGTCTGCACTCTCCCTTGAATTCGTCTCTCTAAAACTTCTCATTGTACTCGATAGAACGCCCATCCGCATCAATCCATCCTTTTGGCGTTCAACTTTCTGTTTTTGTCAGCTAGGTCGATTTCCCGAATGGTCTGCGTTAGCCCTCGAATGTCATTGTCTCCTTTCCCTCCTCCAGAAAGCCTTTGGTTCAGATTACCCATAGTCAGATAAATACGGTTAGCATTAGCGTTTGCTATAGTTCTATTACTAATGGAATTACAGGGAGATGCAAATTTCAGTACACGAAATTTTTGTGTCTTGGAAAGTTCCCCTGAATAGCCACAGCTCGTTGCACTGTCTGTAAGGACTCCCGAAGGTCGTACAAATCCCTTGAATGCCGAGAAATATTGTGTATAAAGAGTTCGAAGTGTTTGAAGTGTGTTCGACTTGCTCCACCACGTCGGACAAAATTACGATACGGATGAACCTAGTGAACTAGATTTTTCGTATATTCCATTTTGTCCCCCTCTTCCCCATCCCGAGTCCTCGGGACGGGGCCCCATTAGCTTATTTCGTTTTTGGTTGCACCAAAAAACTCCATGTCTTCGTCGTTCCTTCTTTCTTTTTAAAACAACAAAATCTTAACTACTTTTTTCTTCTGAATGTTTGGCAATTTCTCTTGTTTTGGGTTGTTTTTTCAGTTCATCCCTTAGAATACCGACCAAAGCACTTTTCCATCCTGAATTTTTTGAAACACCAATACGAGCTTCTTCTAACTTTTTTCTACTTGATATCTTTCCTGTTTCTGGATCAATTTTTTCCTGGAATATTTCTAAAATTTCCCCATCAAAATTCAGGGAAAAATTATTTCCAGCAGCATTCAGTAAGATATCTTGATCATTTGGGGATAATTTTACTCTCAATAGTCTTCCTATTTTTGGGTCATCACCTTCTACAGGGATTATGTCGCATAATAATTTTTCTGGAAATGTTTCTTCTTCTGTCTCGATTTTTTCTGGTATGTTCAAAGCAATTTTGCCTTTTTTCCTGATGGTGATGGTCTTGTCTCGAAAATCTATAGAGTATCGATTCAAAAAATCCTGATCGGAGCTATTTCTGATAACAGCTTGTCCTTCTCCGTTTTTGTCTATCATGACATGAAAAGTAGCTTTATCATCATGTTCAAGCCAGCCACTCTCCATTTCCAGGTGAATGAGATGCCCTCCGATTTTTATACTCGTTATTTTTTTGCCTGTTTTATTTTGTAAGATAATAGAAATATCTTTTCCACCTTTTTCAATAGGACCAGACAGTGTAAATTTATTTCCATTGTCTTTATCATTAAGTGCAGACAAAATCTCTGCTTCAGTTGTTTCTGGTTTTTTTATAGAAATGGGGTTTTTTTGTAGCGTTTCCTCCATCACGGTGATAATTTCCGCGGGGTCTTTTTTTAATTTTGGGAGAGGCGGTGGAAGCTTAGGAATAAAAGTAAATGGACCTGCTTTTGTTTTTTTAGATTTTTTGGTAGGCTTTTCCTTCGGAACAAAAGGAGTTGTTTTTTTTACTGGCTTTGATTCTGAGGGAAGGATTGTAGGAGGCGCTTTTTCTGCTGGTATTTCTCGCAGTTCCTCTAACAATTTTTTGATAGTTCGTGGTCCAGGCCATCCATTTCCACCGTTGAGATGTGCTTTTTGGAATTCTTTTAGTGACCCTTTGGTTATCTCTCCCCAGCCACCATCTATTTTTCCGGGGTTGTATCCTAAGAAATGCAAACCAGCCTGAAGTGCAAAGACATATTTGGGAGAATTGGAAGGAGAATTTTTACCCCATTTTTTATCTTTTACTTGTTCCAAAATATTAATGGTATCCTCCAGTGTTATTTCTTTGAGGCTTTTGACTTCAATTTCTTCCTGCAGTTGTTTTAGACTTTTTGCGACCCAGCTTTTCTTTTCTAATTCTGGTAGTTGGTCAACCCGTGAAGAAAAAATTTTAGCATCTAGTTTTCGGAATAGATAGTTATTTGGGGAGCAGCTACAATAAAAGCAATAAATATTTTTCATTTTAAAAGTCTTTTTATTTTATCGCCTCATTTTACCACAAAACCTTCTGAAAACAAAATTTATTTTTTTACTTGGGGGGGGATTAGTGGAAAAGTAACTTCTCACACCCTCGAACAAAAAACTTGTTCTAATGGATGAGGTTATGATAGGATCAGGATAATGAAG
>CAYFMH010000106.1:0-3966 GCA_964344165.1 uncultured Candidatus Peribacteria bacterium
TTATTTATCTTCTCAGCTCAGAAAGCCTTCTCTCGTTTTTGCGTAAGTCCTAATTTTGCAAATATGTTTTTTTTGTGTTAAAATGAGCGGATCAATTTTTTATTTTCAAAAATTATGACCGCTCAAAAACAAAAAATCATCAAACTACTCGAGCAGAATTACCTGATCTCTGAAGTCGCTCGAAAAAAAATCATCGACCATATCGATGAATTATCAAAATCGAAGCTAAAAATGCTCGAAGACCTCCTCCAAAAAGGAGTTGATGAGCAACAATATTTGATGAAAAAATACGTAAAATCTCATCCTGATTTCTTGGGAGATCTTAAAAGTTTTGCTTATCAAAGCCAGAAAAAATCATTGTCCGATCGAGAAAATAAATCCAAAGCTTCAGAAGAAGCTGAGCTTTTGGAAATTGAAAATCAATTAAACAATCTTTAATTCCATGAAAAACTTAATCTATCGGTCTTCAGAAATATCTAAATTTATTTTTCGTCATGCGCCTACTCAGGCAGAAGCAAAAACACATGTTGAAGGAAAAGTAGAACAACAAGTTAACGCAGATCAAGCGGCTGCAGAAGTAGTCACAAAAGCAGAAGCGATTATTACTCGACAGGATGATGCTCAAAAAGAGGCAGTGGGGAATTATATTAAAGAATCGCTAGCAGGACGAACTTCTGCTCAGAGATTAGAAAGTTTTGATAAAGATTCTGAGCAAGGGATAGATCAATACGAAGTAGGAGTCTACATGACTTACCTAGAAACTTCGATCAATATTCTTTTTGATCCTGATACAAAAATTGATGAACTCACAGACCCTAATCAACAAGCGCTTGCTCTAGATATTGCAGTAACTGCTGAAGAAGTGATTCAAGGGGGCTTACACGAAAAAGCTTTTGAGGCTTTACTTAATTCTGGCGAAGTACCTCTGGAGATAATTAGTGATCGGCTTGATACAATTAGTCAGTTATACAAGGCTCAAGACCATTTACGGAGAGAATACCCTAAAGATTCTCAAGTTATCAATGGAATTATTCAGGAATTGTTAAAAAAAACGCCAAATTTGAGCGGCAAGGTAGAAACAGAAATTAAAAACGTTCGTCCGGATGGAGAAGTTAATAGTAATTGGTTTCTAGATGATGAAATCTCGATGACTGAGTACATCACCCGAATTACAGGAAAATCCAGTACCGATGTCATCAATGCCCTCTCGAATAGTCCTGAGGCAAGTATAGATGATCCAGAAAACCAGGCCAAAGCAGAACGAATTAGAGTATTTATCGGAAGCTTTGAGCGGTTGCATGCAGGAGAATCAGAATATCTCGATGGTTGTGCTGAAGCACTTCGCATTCTTCGGGACACTGGAAAGATTAAACAGGCGGCTCGTATACTTCAATCGAGGGTAATGGATAATTTTGATTTAGAAGCTTCGGCACTTTTGGATCCAAATACAGGTGAAGAAACTTTGGCTCGTTATCTGAGAGATATCGGGGATACTCGTACCGCTGGAGAGCGGATGGAAGCTGCGGTAAAAGCCAAAAGAGGAGATCAAATAGAAGCGGCTCTCAATCCTCGCGAAAGAGCTGAAATTGAACGGAAATCAGATCAATTAACTGAAAAAAGATACAACGAGCTAATGAGGCAACTGGAAGGGACGGTAGAAGGATTGCAATTACAAAGAGCTGGAAAAGAGGCTATTATGTCCAGCCTCAAAGAAAAAATATCTTTTGGTCTGAAGCTCAAAGCTGTTATGGAAGAAGAATCAAATCTCTGGGGGTTAAATCAAACAGATGAATTTGGAGACCTGGCCGAAGAATATGCCGACATGGTTGGGCTAGGAGCCCTGGATCTAACTGATGAAAACTTTGCGATCACCAGAGACATTGCCATTATGTTGGCGACGACTTTGATTACGGCCGGGATTGGATCAGCGGCTTCTGCGGGGATGCTTGGTGTTCGAGCCGCTGCGGTGGCTACCAGAGTGGGGCAAATGGGTGCTTTTGCCCAAGGAGCTATCAATGTAACGGCAAATGCAGCAGCTTATACCAGTTTGGACTACGCTCTGGCTGGGCGAGGAAAAGAAAGTATTTCCGTGGGAGGATTTGCAGAAAAATTTACTCACAATGCGGCAATGTTTGCCTTTTTTCAGGCTTCAGGAGCCTTGAGTGGAAAACTTATCACTGCTCGAGGGATTGAAAGCGCTTTTGCAAAGTTTGGTATTGTTTCTGCTTCAGATATTGCGGCAGATGCTACTTTTGAGGTTGCTGCCAAGGCTATCAAGACTGGACGGATGGAAATGCTCTCTCAAGAAGAATGGATTCGAGTAGTGGGGATGGCTCTGGCCTTCAGAGCAGGAGGTCATGGTTTAGAAGGGCTCAAAGAATTTAGCATTAAATTTCCAGCGGTGGCTGGGTTGGTAGATAATCTAGGGAATAGGTTTAAGCTGTGGAATGAAGCCAGAAAAAGTACAAAGCAAATCCAAGAGCAAATGGATAGTGCGCAGAGAAAGTTGAAAACTCTTGAAATGAATGGGGCTGGAGATACAGCTATCGCTCAAAAATTGAGACAAGAAATAGAGGCTCTAGAGGGATTGATGAAGGGGCCAAAAGTGGATGCGGGGAGAATTGATACAGATACAACTCCCGGGACTATTGCAGATAAAGATGGAGTAGAATGGGTAGATACAGGAACAAAAGATGGGGATGGTACTCCATTGTATGAAATGAAAGACAAGGGAAGGAGCGGTGGTTTTGAAATTAAGACATTGGATGATGTTTTAAAAGGAAAAGATACTGTCCCTGGGACTATTGCAGATAAAGATGGAGTAGAATGGGTAGATACAGGAACAAAAGATGGGGATGGTACTCCATTGTATGAAATGAAAGACAAGGGAAGGAGCGGTGGTTTTGAAATTAAGACATTGGATGATGTTTTAAAAGGAAAAGATACTGTCCCTGGGACTATTGCAGATAAAGATGGAGTAGAGTGGGTCGATACGGGAACAAAAGATGCGGATGGTACACCATTTTATGAAATGAAAGACAAGGGACGAGGATTTAACTCTCCTGTAAAAAGATTAGATGATGTAATAGAAGGGAGAGATGGTGCTACTCCAAAAGATACAATCGAACAAAATCTGCCCGACAACCCGGGTTTAAGAGATGGAATTTATGATATTACGGGAGGTGTAAGGAGAGGAACTATTCCAAGGAGAAGAGGATTAGATAGAGTCCGACAAGCTCTAAATAGAGCAAATATTAATCCTCGTCGAGCAGCAGCTGTGCTTTTGGCAGCTGGGTTACTAATGAGTGATTCTGCAGAAGCATCGGATTACAATCCGGATGTAAGACCACCAGAACCAGTAGTACCACCAACTCCTCCGGTAGTTTCACCAGTAGCTCCTCCTACTCCCCCAAGCCCTGCCCCGGCAGGAGGAGCCGAGAGTAATGAAGTCTTCAAAAGCTGGTCAAATCCAGCTGATCGTCCACATCTATTACGTGATAACAAGGATAGAATTTTAGGAGAGATTAAAAAATACGAAGGAAATTATAAGCTGGGGAATTGGGTTGGAGTTAATAATTTTCTTGCTCGGTTAGTTGGTGTTCATGATTTAGAATCAGGGGGGAAGCTGAAAGATTCTTCTGGGGCCTATGCTCCAAGCAGTAAATCTATAAAATTTGGGAAAGAGCTTCAGCAAGCATTGGTAGATGCTGGGTTAAATGTAGGAAAAAAAGGAGCTGATGGAAAAATAGGAAGTGATACAATTGCGGCTCTTAAGAAATTTTTGGTAAAATAAGTAAAGTTGAGAAGATACAACAAAAAGCTGAAAAAAATCGGCTTAGCAAGATTTTTTCCTTTTTCATTCTCATTTTCCAGAGGCTTTTATTCGAAGCTCATAAGCGGTTTGCTTTTGATGTAACTTCTCACACCCCCGAACAAAAAACTTGTTCTAATGGATAAATGTATGTT
>CAYFMH010000107.1:0-3882 GCA_964344165.1 uncultured Candidatus Peribacteria bacterium
ACTAACCAAATTTTATATCAATTATTCTGAATTTCAAAGGCGGTTTAGTATATCATGAAAAAACACTTCAAAATTCAGGTTTTTGGTCGGGTGCAGGGGGTGTGGTTTCGGGATTCGACCGAGAAAAAAGCTCAAGAATTAGGGGTTTTTGGTTGGGTGCGAAATGAATCGGATGGATCGGTTTTGATTGTGGCAGAAGGAGAAGAAAATGCTTTGAATGATTTTATCGATTGGTGTGATGAGGGACCAGAGATGGCCAAGGTAGAGAGTGTTGAAATCACAGAAGGCAAGGTTGAAGATTTTCATGATTTTCAGATACATTATTAATATGAAGGAAACAAAAAGACTTTTTCTTGCGATTCCGATTCCAGAATTGTTAAAAAAACAGCTGCTCAGATTTCAGATGGCGAATGCGCATTTGGAGCAAAAAAATGAAGTTAATTGGGTTCCCGATCAGAATTTTCACGTGACGTTATTTTTTTTGAGCGATGTTTTGATTTCAGATATTTCGGCATTGGAAGAGAAGTTGGAAAAACTTTTTTACGAGACAAATCCTTTCGAGTTAGAATTCAACATTTTTTGCACAAAACCATCTAGCTCACCTCGGATGATCTGGGCTCAGTTTCAAAAAAGTAAAAATTTTACCATGCTTTATCGGCAGGTTTTTGAAGTTGGAAAAAATTTTATCAATGCTGAAAAAATTGATCTTCATGATCCGATCCCACATATCACTCTGGCTCGGATCAAAAGATCTCCCCGAGATTTAAGTCTAAAAAATGAGCCGAAAATTTATCCCAAAATATTGGTACAAGAAATAGAACTCTGGGAATCAGAACTCCAAAAAGGAGGGGCCCGTTATACCCCATTTAAGAAATTTTCTTTTGAAAAATAAATAATTGTATTACACTCGTGGGGAAAAATTTTTTTGAAATGCAAAAAATAAAATTAATAGGAGGTTTGTTGTTAGGAATGATGGTAATGGCACCTTTTTTTGTGGTGCAATCGCAGGGGCCGCAGGCTAAGTTGACCCTCGATATTTATGCGGGAGCTTTGCGGTTGGATATTGTGGATGAAAATTACGAATCAGTAGAAAAACCTTTTGTTGCTTTTGATGCGATTGATTTTAGTTTTGCGCATCAAAAAACAACGGGGACCTTGGGGACTATGGCTCAGAATATTTGGGTACAAAACCCTTCTCCCAATCAAGTCTGGGAGGTAACCATTGCAGCTACAGAGGGGCCAACGATGTTGTGGGTGGATGACCGAGGTAATGATCCGTGGGATGGAACCTGTCCATCAGTGTGTATGGATTTTAATAGTGGGACGGGGATCGGGCAGCTGACGATCGACCCAAGTGATGGCTATGTCTATCGAGAGGATAATGGAAGTATTGGTGGGATCGTTCTGGGAGATAAAAAATCATTTGTACAGGGATCGACTGATTCGATTACTCTTTTTCGGTCCACAGCGGCGGAAGCTTATCATGCTTATAGTTTGACCAATGTTGTGCTTGCTCAAACAATCCCAGGGGGCCAAAGGGCCAATCGGACGTATGTGCTTCCAATGACCTTGACCATCTCATGATTTTTAGAAAAAAGCCTTTTTGAAAAAATAGGCACTGAACAATAATTGTGATCGACTTTCTTGTGTAAACGAAGGGGGGTGAAATTAAAAAACAAGAGTATCTTTTTTGTACAATAATTAGCAAGGGGTTTTTGTGTTTCTAGTTTTTGTTTTTTGGCTTATTTAGGCTGTTTTTGCTTGGTTTTTGATGTGGGGTTTTTTGTATAAATACTACATCAAGCAAGAAAAAGAAAGTGAAAATTGGGGAAAAATTGTGAAAAACTCTTGCCTTTAATTTTGTGATTTTTCATAATAGTTGGCGAAATGAAAAATATTGAGAAGAAGCTAAAAAACTCAAAACTCATGCAGCGGGGCATGAAGGGGGTTTGGCTTTTTCTTTTTGTTTGTCAGTTCTTTCGGGCGTGTCTTTGCGCCCCCCAATGATTTCTTTCTAGGAGGACGTAAAAAATGTTTTGACTTTTCCCTTTTGTTATTGTAAAATAGCATGAAAGCCAAAAATCAGGACGTCCACAAGAGCTTTCAAACAATTTCTTTATTTCTTAACCTTTTTCAAAAATGAAAAAAGTACTTGCAATTGCGTTAGGACTTGGGATGTTCTCAGGTGTCTACGCAGCTGACAACACGGATGTTACGATTACCGTGAACGAAGGTGTGCTTGACGTTGACATTACAGATGACGTCGGGAATGCAGTAGCTACTCCGGGAGTTGCGATGACTGCGGTAACGACAGCATTTGCTGACACTACCTCTACCGGTACACTGGGGGTAACTGGGGAACGAATCGCGGCTTATAATCCGCGAACAAACGGAGCCTTTACGGTTTCTATCCAATCTAGTGACACAGAGTGGCTTGGGGCTACTGGACAAGACCCAGCTGTTACTGGGATTGGCGGATCTTGTAATGCTGGGCAGACTTGGGTGGACCGCGATGCTGATACTGGAGTTGATGGTACAGGGGGAGCTGTTGGATTCGATGGACCAAATGAATGTTTCTACAACATGGGATTTGCCGGAACGGTAGCACCTGGAACAGCTACTCTGACCGTGGATCCAGCTACAGCTGGATTGGTAGAACAAGCTACGCCAGATCCGGACCAACTTCCAAATCCATGGTCAGGGTTGACCGCACGAGGGGTAGCAGGAGCTCCAGACAATGGGCTTTCTCTTGGTGCTTCTACAACTTTTGCACTCACATCATCTGTTATCACGCTTCTTACTTCTACGGACGTGGCTGACGAAGGGAATGATCAGGCGATTCTCACTCTTACTGGTGTAGACCTTGAACAAGTCGTTCCTGCTGCACAGCCAGCAGATGCAGGAGGATACAGTCTTAACCTTCTTCTGACCATTGCTTAATTTTAGGCAAAATTTAGAGAATATTTTACCCGCAAAAAAAAACATCCCCCTCACCAAATCTTGGTGAGGGGGTTTTTTTATGAGCCCTTCCGAACAAATAAGAGAATCAATCAATTTATTGGAACTCCGGGGGGAGAGCTGCTGGGTTTGCATACACTCGTACGGCCATTCTGGTGCTGAGTCGGACAAACATTCGTCCCCATCGTTTTCGGAGAGTCTTTTTTGCAACCACAATGCCCCCGATCATATCTTCTGGTGCTACATCTTTTGGGATAGTCATTTTGAAAGGAATAACGACGCTTTTTCCTGGTCCAAGACGGACGTCTTTTTGGGCTAATTCTACCCAAGAGCCCAGTCCAGTCATCTTGGCTGTTTCGAGTTTAAGTCCAAATCCTCCACCATTGATGGTAGGAACATAATCTGCTGCGTAAATAGCTGCATCGACTGTTCGATCAGGATAGTTGTTTGTTACGGTAATAGAATCCTGAATACTATCACCTGGCTGAAGATTGTAATTAAACCAGCCAGTACTATCTACGGGATTGGTTGGGCGTCCTCCGACACCAGCGAAGGTAGAGCTAGTAAAAAATACGCTCGCTCCAATAAGAAGTGCAATAAATTTTTTCATGGTTAGAAAAGAGTTAAAGAAAGAATAAATTTTGAATATAACTGCTACGCTGAAGCTTTTAGCACTTAGCAAATTATATTTTTTATTTTGTCTCGTTTTTATTTCCGAGGCATAAAAATTAAAAAAATAAAAAGGGTTTGGTATTTTTTTTTATTTTGGGATGGCCTTTTTTAGTTTTTTTTGTCCCGATCTCGAGTATCTCGGGAAGTGATTGAAGCTTATGGGTGGTTTGTATACTAACCAGACAAGAGTGTCAAGTCTTTTTTGGTTCTTTTTTTCTCAAAGTGGGTTATGTGATATAATGAGGATAGTAT
>CAYFMH010000108.1:0-3871 GCA_964344165.1 uncultured Candidatus Peribacteria bacterium
CTAACCAAATTTTATATCAATTATTCTGAATTTCAAAGGCGGTTTAGTATAGAATGATGAATTTAGAATTTAAAAAACAAAAGTTTTCGGTTTAATTCATAATTCTGCATTCTACATTCTGCCTTTATTTTGCTTTTTCGAGATGATAAAAACTCCTGAGTGCTTCTTCTCTCCCCATAGAGATCTTCCGAGACTTGCATCGTCCACAGACCACACGAGTCTTACCACGGACGGTATCCATCCCTCCTGGCACTATCTCACGACAATCATGGCAATACACTGCCATTTTGACGGTATCCCATTTATCTTCCGAGGTATCACGAAAATAAGCCATCGCCTCTTCGTTGGCAATTTTGTGCACACCATCAATCGCCGCATCCAGATCTTCTATGGATTCTTTTCCGCTCCCCTTCCCAGACTTTTGGGCTTCATGAAGAAAAGAATCGTTGGTTTTTTTAGTCGTTGTCATAATAAAAAATAGTTATTTTTTTTCGTCGGTAGAATGATCCAAAGGAGGATTATGAAAAAAGCTCTGCACATTTTTTTTCTTTTCACTTTTAATGTTTAATCCCGCCGCTGTCAATCCAGCAATCTGGGCTAAAAAAGTGGCAAAAAATCCAAACCTGATCTCAGAAACCTCGTACTCTCGAGAAACATAAAAAAGCACCGACCACATGAGAATCAAAAGCAAAATCTGAAGCAGTCCCACCAAAAAATAAAAATGACTCTCCGGGATGTACCATTTTTTTATCTTGTGATACTCACAGAGGCGGTTAACAAAAAGCCCCACCACAGACAAAGAAAGTAAAAAAATAAAAGTCCCGATCAAAAATCCAACGCCCTGAAAAGCATTGTTATAAAAAGGTTCATCATATCCAGGAGCTGCATAAAACCAAGGCGTAAAACAAAGAATCACATTGGCCAAATGGGCTAAAAAAATCACCCGCAATTCAAAAGTCAGTGCCTGAAAGTTTTTGTGCAAAAAAGCATACTTCATCTACCCTCGTATTATCTAACTTACAGAGGAAATAGCAAACATTTATGAACTAGATCTTGGTTTTTAGATCTTAGTTTTTAGTTTTTTTACTTGATACTTAATACTTGATACTTGATACTAAAAAACCCATGAGCTTAAACTTCAGATCATTCATCTTCGAATCATACCACTTCGCCCCGGAAATAAAAAAACTAACGCTCAAATATTCTTTTGATTCCGATATTTTTTTTGAAGAAGAATTTGTTTTCAACTTTGAATTTGCCCCTGATTATTCTGAAGAAGCATTAAATAATGCCTTTTTCGGACTTTTTGTGATGGCTGGAATCTCCTATTTCAAAGCTGCTCTGCCTCCAGAGATGGAATTTAAAACTGGTGGGCTAAATCCTAAACAAAAAGACTTTTTTGAAAAAGTATACCTCCACGGACTAGGCGAGTTTTTCTTTCAAAACGATATAAACCCAACGGATAAAATCAATTTTGTTTCCGAAATCACAAATTCCAAGCACCAAATTTCAAACAATTCGGAAATAAAAAATTCCGCATTCCGCGTTCCGCATTCCGAAATTGTAGTTCCTATCGGCGGAGGCAAAGACTCCATCACCACGGCTGAAATCCTAAAATCAAAAAACATAAAATTTGAAACCTGGAGCGTGGGGAACAACAACCTCATCAATAATTGCTGTAAAAAAATCGGCGTCCCTCATCTCAAAGTCCACCGAAAAATTGCTCCCGAACTTTTGGAATTAAATAAAAAGGGCGCGCTCAATGGCCATGTCCCCATTTCGGCAATTTTGGCTTTTTTGTCAGTTATTACTGCTATCCTGCGTGGACGAAAAAACATTGCTTTTTCCAATGAATCCTCCGCCAACCAGGGCAACACCGAATTTCGCGGGGTAAAAATAAACCACCAGTATTCCAAAACACTCGAATTTGAAAAAGATTTTCAAAATTATGTCCAAAAATTCATCGCCCCCGACATCCACTATTTTTCTTTCCTCCGCCCCCTAACCGAGCTTAAAATTGCCCAAATTTTTTGCCAAAATTTCCTCGAAAAATACCGTGATAATTTCAGTTCTTGCAACCGCAACTTTCATATTTCAAATTCCAAATCACAAATCACAAATTACATCTGCAATCTGAAATCTGCAATGAAAAAACAATTTTGGTGTGGAAAATGCCCCAAATGTGCCTTCGTATTCGTCATCTTTTCTCCATTTTGCGACCGAAAAAAATTGATCGATCTTTTTGGGAAAAATCTTTTTATAGATTCTGAACTAGCAGAAACCTTCGACGAATTGCTGGGGAACAAAGGCATCAAACCATTTGAATGTGTCGGAGAAATCGAAGAAGTGCAAACCGCCCTTGTCATGGCAAAAAATTCAGGCAACTGGCCAGAACTAGAAAAGTTCAAAATTCCAGAAACTAATTTTGATCTTAACACATGGAATAAACACGCCATGCCGACAGAGTTTGAAAAAGTAATTTCCTTTGTACGATCAATGAAATAGCAAAAAAGAGTTTCTCCCTCAAGAAACCCTTTTGTATAAATTATAAGTTTTTACTAATACGGAGATGGATTAATTTTTGGAATATCAGGCCCTTTATAAGGCGTTTGAGATTCATCATCTTTTTCCCCTTCATATCTCTTTTCATTACCTTTTTCTGTTTTTTTCTCTTCATTTAAAGGGGGGGGGGCTTCTCTCACAAAATCAGAAACAGGAATGTTTGGAGGTGCATGGAAAGAAAAAGCTAGCTCCTCTCTTTCGACCTTAAAGTCTTCTTTCGCTCTCTCTACTTCTGCCGATTTCGGATTTTCTCCCGAAGATGAGGTTTCCATAGATCTTCGGAAGATCATTTTTTGAGTCCAAAAGGATTCAAAACTGTCGTAGCCGTTTAAAAGTGTTTTCATTTTTAAAAAAAATTAAAAAATAAAAATGAGACCAACCATTATACTTTATATTTTAAAAAATAGCAAATTTTTTTAAGGCAATTTTTCACACCTATCCGATTTAAGTGCATAAATAAGCGATTTCAGAGAAAAAGTTTTTTTGAGTTTTTTTCCAAAAAGTCATAAAAACGGTGGCAAGAGTTTCAAAATTTCGGGAAGTTTTGTCGTTTTTCGTGCCAAAACTGATCTTTCTTTTGATCACGAAGTGGCGTAATTTTCGTTCAGCTTTGTTGTTATCGCATAGAACTCCCTCATAATCCATGCAGTTAAGCCATTCAGATTCGTAGGTGTAGAATTGTTTTCGTAAGTTCTTCAGCTTTTTGGGATCCTTGGCTTGCGGTGCACGGAATATCTTGATTTGTGCCCAGAGTTCTTGCTTTTATTTATACCTTCTACTAAATTTCAATTAATCGTTCGGCCAATTAAGACGAGAGGGTTTCTCTTGATTCATTCTTTTTTTAGCAATTTCGACTGTACTAGGAAATGGTTTTAATTTTTCTAAAAGTTCTAAATGCAGTCTACTAAGTTGACCACTTTCAGGATAGTCTCTTACATTTTCTGGGATAGTTTCTTCTAGCACATCTTCATAATTTACCCTTTCGTTCTCATAAAGCCCAGAAAGACAGTCAACAGCTTTTCCATAATATTCTTGTGATTTTTTCATATTTCCATCTTTTTCATAAAAAAGAACTAATTTTACATAAACCTTAGCGACAGTGTCTGACTCTGGCTTATTTCCCAAAGTCTTTTCAAGGGCATTAATTGCTTTTTTCCAATCTCCTTTTTTTTCATAGACAGAAGCCAAAAGTCTATAAATCAGACTCACTTCATTAGAACTTGTAATATGTTCTAGAGCTAACTGACACGCCTCTCTTAGATTTTCGGGTCAAACGCAACACAAGGAAGATTCATAGTTAGGATAGAGT
>CAYFMH010000109.1:0-3833 GCA_964344165.1 uncultured Candidatus Peribacteria bacterium
TTCGAACAAGCAATTTATTCAAGATTTTAACACACAAAGATCCTGGATAGGTTCTTACAGAACCAACGTTGGATCCATAGGATCCTTCGCAATTTACAAGAACTTCAAGCTCAGGATGACAATACGAGGGGAAAGGATGACAATAGTGTATTTATTTTTTAAGATATCAATATGAGAGGAGCGAAAACATACTATGTGTATATTCTTTCAAACTGGAATAACAGAGTTTTGTATATTGGTTTTACAGACAATCTTGAAAAAAGAATTTATCAACATAAGAACAAGTTAATTGATGGTTTTACGAAGAAGTACAATGTTAATAAATTGGTACACTTTGAAGAAACGGATTGTGTTTCGGTTGGAATTACACGGGGGGATGAGGACGACAATGAAGAAGATGGTTTCTTTTTTTTGATAAATTTGCACAATGGGCTTGATGCCCATACAGATCCTCCCCCCAGAAATATCCGATCAAATCGCCGCTGGAGAGGTCGTCGAACGGCCGAGCTCCGTGATCAAAGAACTGGTAGAAAATGCCATCGATGCGGGAGCGACAAATATTGAGATCTACATCGAACGAGGCGGCAAAAAGCTCATCGAAGTACGAGATGATGGGCGAGGGATGAGTGAATCTGATGCCGAGAAGTGCATCCTTCGTCACGCGACTTCAAAGATTCAAAAGATTGATGATTTGTTTTCGATTCAGAGTTTTGGATTTCGAGGAGAAGCGCTGGCCGCGATCTCGGCAGTGTCAAACTTTGAGCTTTTAACGAAGGTTGAAGATGTCGATTCTGGGACCAAAATCACCGTTTCTGCTGGGAAAATGGAAGAAAAAAGTGCCGCTTCCGCCAATGTGGGAACACAGATAAAGGTGCAGGATTTGTTTTTTCCCACGCCTGCCCGTCTGCAGTATCTCAAAACCGAAGAAACGGAATATCGAGCCATTCTCCGAGAGGTGGTAAGCTTTGCGCTCTCGCATCCGGAGGTGGGATTTAAGCTGTCTCGTGATGAGAAACTGGGACTCGATTTACCACCCGTTTTTGATCAAAAAGTGAGAATTCAGAAGATTCTGAAATATGGTTCGGAGGATCTTTTGTCGGTTAAATTGGAAGAGCAGGGGATGATGATCACCGGATATGTCTGTCGCCCGGATAAATGCGCAAAGACCAAAAATCATCAATATTTGTTTGTAAACGGACGACGGATCGAGGATTTCCGCCTCGCTTATGCGATCCGGGAGGCGTATCAGCGTAGCTGTGGGATTGAGAAGCACCTGCATCCGGTGTTTGTGCTATTTCTCACGCTGGATCCAATCCTCGTCGACGTCAATGTCCATCCACGGAAGCTGGAAGTGAAGTTCTCAGAACCGGGAGATGTTTTCTCAGCGGTAAAGAAGGGAGTGACGATCAGTTTGGAGCAGGGGAGTGAGGGGGTGAATAAGTTTAGTTTTGATGCTGGTGCCAAAAATCCCTCACCCCGGCAAGCCGGGGAGCTCCCTTTGACAAAGGGAGCGTTGGGTCAAAAAGGAGGGGGAGCGGTGAATGATTTTAATCAGTCGATGTTTGGGGGACGGTTTTCTGAACGAAATGAGAGAAGAGAACAATTAACAGAGAACAAAGAACAAAATTTGAAATTACAAATTACAAATAACGAAAAACGAAACCCGAATAACGAAGAACGATCCCAAACAGAAATGAAGCTCATTGGACAATTAGCCAATAAATACATCCTGGCCGAGTCGGGCGATGGATTTTTTGTGTTTGATCAGCATGCACTGCATGAGCGGCAACGGTTTGAGCGACTGTGTGCAGATGCTGAGCAGCAGCGGGTGGAGGTGCAGAAGCTGCTTTTGCCCGAATCGTTGGCATTCAGTCCCACGGAGTATTCTGCCCTCTGGGAAAACAAAGCCGAGTTGGAGGCGTTGGGATTTGTGTTAAATTTTAGTGAGCCGGTGGTTGAGATCGTGGCGGTGCCGGTGCTTTTGGTGGGGGAGAATTTTCGGGCACTTTTTGAGGACTTCGTATACTACTTCGAAAACGAAAAGGTTGGCGAACACCAGATGGAGAAGCTCCTGAGAGAGGTGCTCGAACGCAAAAGTTGTCGGGGATCGGTGATGTTTGGAGATCCGATGACGCGAGAGGCGATGCAGCAGCTGCTGGATGATTTTAATAGTACCAAGTGGAAACTGCTCTGTCCGCACGGACGGCCAAATCATGTTTTTATGGGATTTGAGGAGCTGGATCGGATGTTTCACCGATAAATCAATCTTCAATTCAGAATCTTCAATCTTCAATTAAGGCAAATTTATTTGATTTTTTTTGTACTATAATATAATATTAAGATGTAGTACTTTTTAAAAAAGCTAAAAAATGAGCACTTTGTCCGTTCCATTATCAATAGCAGAGGAGGAAGCCATCCAAAACCTCATCAATCTTGGGTTTGCCTCAAACAAAGCCGAGGCCGCTCGGAAGGCGATCCTACGAGCGGAAGAAGAAGCCGCCATCGCGATGGTGCTGGAGAGTGAGCAGTGTGTGCGAGAGGATAAGGTTATGTATGGTGATCCTCGGAAATTATTAAAAAAACTCCAATAATGAAGATAGGATATGCGCCGCCTTTTTTTCGGCAGCTCAAGGTCCTTGAACCCGCGCTGCAGGCAGAAGTTTTTGAGACGATTGAGCTATTTGAAAAAAATCCAAAGAACAAAATACTAAAAGTACACAAACTAAAAGGGCGTCTGGCGGGGCGATACAGTTTCTCTGTAAATTATAAAACAAGGATTGTTTTTCAGTTTTTATCGCGGTGGGAGGTGGTGCTACTGGCAGTAGGGGATCACGATGTGTACAAAATATAAAAAGGTTTTTAGAACCCAAAACCATCAAAAAACTGGTCACGATATTTTTTTAAAAAATCCAAAGGAAGGCTTCCAAGTTCTCCCAGGATGATTTTTTTATCTAGGGTGGCGATTTTGTCCAAACGGATAACAGATGAAGTCTTGAGTCCACTTGCCTCAAAAACAGCATCTTTTTGGTCTAAAAAAATACCATTTCCTTTTTCATTGATGTTAGAGCTGATAAAAGCAACGATTATGTCTTCACTATTATTTTTTTTTGAAACAATCAGAGCTGGTCTGAGCTTCGAAGAACTCAAATCTGTAAAAGGAAAGGGGATTAAAACAATAGTTCCAAAATTATACATATTGCTTTTTTAGATCGTTCATAGTGTATAGATCAGGTTCGTCGGCGAGGAAGTCAAAGCTTGAGGATTGAGTGTTTATTTCGGTTATTGGGATATCGTAGTTCTCTGGGATGGGCGTGATGAGCACTTCAGCTTTTTTATTTCTGCCAATGGCGATAATTATTTTTTGATATTTTACTTGATTTATCAGTTCGCTAAACTTTGCTCGAGCCTGGGTAGTAGAGTAGGTAAACATCGTTTCTTATATTAAATGTACATCTTGTATAAATTGTACATTGTTTATTTCTGAAAAGCAAGTAAAGATTTGGAGCGTAAACTTTTTTTCGATAAAAAATAGGATGAGTGAAATAAAAAAAGGCCAAGTCGAGAAGACTTTGCCAAGATTTTTGTCAGTTTTTGTTTATTATTTCAGGGGTTTAAGAGCTTCCAGCATTCGAGCTTGTTGTTCTTTGGAGAGTGTTCTGGGTTTGTTATCTATTTCGATATGAGGAGTATATGCTTGAGCATATCCATGAAATTCAGCTCTACAAAAGATATCAGCCACCTTTACTCGAAAACCATCAAGAAAACCTTCACGTTCGTCATTATACTGACTTGCTTAAATAATTACGATAATATAGAATAGGGATAACCTAAAA
>CAYFMH010000110.1:0-3610 GCA_964344165.1 uncultured Candidatus Peribacteria bacterium
CTTTTTTCTAAATACAAACAGTCTACACAATCTCGACAATTTTGGTTCCACATACCATTAATACAAGATTGATTATAAGAGCTGCAGGTAATCAAATAACAATCTTTATTTTCTTGTGCCTGGTTGGTAAATTCAGAATTTTCACTTTTTTGATTATTTAATGCCAACTGTGGGACTTTTAAAAAAAGCTCTTGAAATTGCTCAAAAAATGGACGATCAAAATCAAAATCCTGTCCATAATCTTTAGCATTCCAATTGTCTGACCACCAATAATCTTGGGCATAAACAGGAAAAGGCTTTTCTTCTGAAAAAATGGAAACAATATTTTTCCCAGTGGCATCACATTTTCTTTGATATAACTTTCGTTCATTTCGGAAGGCTAAACGTCTTTTTGCTCTCTCTTCCGGACACAAGGTCGGTACCGGTACTCCCATTTTTTCATAAAACTTAAGATCTTCATCGGTGATCTCAAATGTTTTTCCGGAGACGGGGCAGGTTTTTTTCATGGCAATTTTTAGATATATAGATTTTCAAAATTATTTCTATCATTTTCCCAATTCATTGGATTGTCGATGATGTATTGGCGGATGTTGTTCAGTGATTTTTCGTTGCGGATGATGTGGTCATAAAATCATGGTTGCCAGGCGAAATTAGGATCTAATTTTTGTGTTTTTATGTGGATTGTACAAATTCGTTTGTATTGATTGATGATGGATCCAAGGCAACCAGATTTCCATTGTAGATTATGGTGGGGGTTTTTGTTTTTATTTGTCCCCGTAGAGACGCCCAATTTGGGCGTCTCTACGTTTTTATTACAATTTTTATTAATAAACAAAACCCCATGTACATGATTTGGCATCACCACAAATTCATCCAAAATCACAAATGGAAAATGATCCAAGATCTGTTTCCAAAATTTTTCGGCCACCTGTCCCATTCTCGATAAAACCATTTTCCCATTCACCACGTCACCAAAAAATTCCTCCCGATCTTTTGTGCAAATCGTCACAAAATACGCCCCATCTGACGAATAATCCCAACCTCTTAATCTGATTGATTGTGTTCGATATTTACCCTGAAATTTCTGATCGTCTTTCATTTTTTTACACCATCGGTTCTTCAAACTCCACTTCTTCGAAAGCTTTCCCACTCGCACCCAACTTCCCCTCTTCCCACTGCTGCAAAATCTCCTGCACCTCCGCCGCTGGTTTGGCATAATGCGCTCGAGAATACTCGATACATTCGGCAGCGAAGTTTTTTTCGGGAATATTCATATCAAGTGTCCGTCCAGAAAAAGCCTCTCGCAACTCTCCATCAATCGACATCTTACAATAAAAATCTCGGACCCCCAGATTGATGATGTCCCGCTCAGAAAATCGAGGATTATATTCAGCGGCCAGGACCTTGGCATCATCTCCTCCCACTCGGAAAGTCACCATCGACCCCACGTTACCGAAGACGGTTGTTCGGATTTTGTCAGATAATTGACCGATAAACTGGTGTGCAATCGTGAGATTGAGTCTATATTTTCGAGCTTCAGACAGAATCTCGTCGAAGGTATCGGTCGCAAAATTCTGGAACTCGTCCACATAACAATAAAAATCTACCCGCTGATCTTCTGGCGTATCCGCCCGACTCATCGCGGCTTGATAAATTTTGGTCACCACAATCGCTCCCATCAGTGCGGCATTTTCTTCTCCCAGGATTCCCTTGGACACCTTCATGAGAAAGATCTTTTTGCCATCCATTATTTCTCGGAGGTCAATTTTGTTTTCTGGTTGTCCCACGATATTTCGGATCATGTTGGTGGAGACAAACTGTCCGACTTTGTTGAGCAAAGGTGTGATCGCTTCGTTATCAAATTTTTCTGACCAGCCGGCAAACTCATTCACCCAAAAGTTTTTCACCACGTTATCTTGGATATTTCGAACGATATCCTGCCGATAATTTTTGTCGGTGAGCATCTTTAGGATCGAAAGGATCGTCGTCCCCGGCGTGTCGAGCAAAGCCAAAGTGGTGTACCGAAGCACGTGTTCGAGTCGAGGGGTCCAATTCGCTCCAAAAAGTTTCTTAAAAATCTCGATAAATCCAATCGTCACTCGGATTTTTAACTCTGGTGGCACTTCGGCCAACGGATTAAAACTGATCGGAAAATCCAAATCCGAAGGATCGAAAATCACCACATCTTTCATTCGCTCTTTTGGGATCATCTTCAGTACATTGTCCACGAGATCTCCATGTGGATCGAGCACCCCCACTCCTTTTCCGTTCAAAATATCGTTCTGGATCAAAAGTTCGAGAAGCTTAGATTTCCCAGATCCTGATTTTCCCACAGAGTACAAATGTCGGCGCCGATCTCCCCGTTTCATCCCAAAAGGAATCTTCTGTCCGTGGAAGTTGGTTTCTCCAAAAAACGAAATGTCTTTTTCATTTTTATTGGTCGGAAGATCGGCTGGTGGTTCCGCTTTTTTTGAGAGTACGTGGATCAGGTTTGGCACTTCTTGTTCATTTGGGAGGTGAAAAAGCGTTGCGAGCTCTTTGGTCGAAAGTAGAAATCCAGATTTTAGCGTACGAGCATGGAACTGTTTAAGCGATGTAAATCCTTTTTGGATTTTTTTGTTTTTAAACTGGTTCAAATCCAGCGTGTTAAAGTTTTGCATCGCGCCCAAAATAGCTTTGATCCTTGGCTCAGGATTTTTTCCTGCTTCATCAGCAAAAGTCGCCACCCGGATATTTACTCGAAAAAGCCGGGAAGAAACTTTTTCATTAATTTTTGCTCCAAACTGACTGGCGGCTCCTTTTTTAAACCAGTATTTTACTCGGAAAATCTGTCGAATTTTATCCAGTTTTCGACGGATGTTGAGCTTCAGATGATGCCCTCCGGTGTCTTTTTCGACCTGAGCGGTGATCTGGATCCAGACACCTTCGCCGGGTGTGGATTTTGAGAGGACATTGAGCACACTCGAGAGACTATCTCCTTCGAAATCACGAAAATCACGAAGTGGAAAAAGATCGTTTCTAGATAGTTCTAATTCGGTGCTGAGAAACTGCGTTGATTTTTTAATTGTTTTGGTAAAGTCCGGAATCTCAATGATATCGGCATCTGGTACCATAGCATAGATCTCTCCAGCCATCACCTCCGCCGTAGCGGGCATAGCGGTAAAACAAAAACCAATGTTCTGACCCTGGGTCACCAACTCCAAAGACACTTTTTTGCTTTCCAGCGTTTCGTGTAGATTCGTCAAAACTTTTTCAAACGCCGCTGCGTTTTTGGCATTATTTTGTGGAATTCGGATGAGGTAGGTTTTCATTGTTATAAAAGTTGCCTGCAAGGTTTTTAACTTTGATAAAGGCAATTTTAATTCATCAAAGAGGTCTTGGAATTTTATTTGTTTCCAATGTCAGAAATTATCCAATCATTACAAACTGCCAAAGTAGACATTGGAGCAGGCATAAAAAAACCTTTAAACCTTGTTAAAATCTAGCCTAATTTTAATTTTAAAGCAACACATTTTCTCATTTGACTTTTTTATTGTAAAAAAAGCATTCGGAGTAGAAACTTAGATTTTCGGGTCAAACGCAACACAAGGAAGATTCATAGTTAGGATAG
>CAYFMH010000111.1:0-3367 GCA_964344165.1 uncultured Candidatus Peribacteria bacterium
TTATTTATCTTCTCAGCTCAGAAAGCCTTCTCTCGTTTTTGCGTAAGTCCTAATAGTGATTGGCTGATGGAGGTTTTGGAAGAAAAAACAGGACTCAAAGTTACTTCTCGTTGGTAATACTTTTAAAAATGAATACTTCTGAAAAATGCACTGGCATCGCTGGTTTATGGCACATCACAGAAATGGAGGGCTGGGATGAGGATTATTACAACATGGCTGTTCAAGCTTTTATTCGAATAAAAGAGGATGGTTATGGGGAATTTCAGATAGGACTGGTAGAAGGAAGTATGCGTGGAGATATTGGAAATTTTGAAGTAGGAGATATTTGGGGATTTGACTGGGATGGTTGTGATGAATGTGATCTTGCTGATGGCTCGGGAGATTTAACGCTAAAAACAATGAATGAGATTGAGGGTGAAATTTTTATTAGACATGGGGATATTTTTGAGTTTAAGGCCAAAAGGGTGGAGTAAATTTATATTCCGAGTGTTGGATTGTTGTTGCTTAATTTTTTATAGTACCGATTTCTCTGCTTAAACATCCGGTCAAAATACGGCACATGCCTGTCTCGATAATCAAAAATCATCTTAGCACTATCCGATCGCTGTATTCTTCCAATGTACTGGATCAGCTTTCCCTCAAAAGAAAATGGATAAACCAGAAAAAGACAATCCAGATGTGGCACATCCATCCCTTCTCCAAAAAATTGCCCCGTAGAAATCAACACCTGAAAATGCCCCATATCGATCTGAGCTTTCTTCGATTTTTTGGCACTGATAGGGTCTTCTCCGGTTATGGTGATGACTTCACACTTATCTTTGAGATAAAGGTTCAATGTTTCCACATGATCTTTCCGCTCGGTTAAAACCAAGATTTTCTTGTTTTGCTCCACTTGTTCCAAAACATCCTCAACGATCATCTGATTTCGATTTGTATCAAACGTGAGGATTTTGAGCAGGGTCTGTCGGCTCTCAATTTCTGCCTCAAAGGGGATTTTTAGGTTTGTTTCTTTAATTCGCACATGAGGATCAAGTTTTTGGTTTGTATTATCTTGGGTAGTTAAATCTACTTCATGCAGAATGTTTCCGATGTACACGAATATGAGTTTCTCATCGTTGTGTTTTCGTTTTGGAGTAGCGGTTAATCCGTAGAGATAATACGAGTTAAAATCCGTTATAACCTCCCGAAATGTTTTAGCTGGAATGTGATGACATTCGTCTACGATAATCGTTCCAAAGGCGTTTTTTAGTGGTTCTAAATCTGTTTCTTCCATACGAGAAAGGGTCTGCATCATGGCAATGGTAATTTTCTTCCCGACTTTTTTCTTGTATCCTGAAATTTGACCAATATCCTTTTTCGGAATTTTTAGAAACGACTGAATACGATCGATCCATTGATCAAGAAGTTGTTTCCGGTGAACCAGAATAAGAGCTGGCTGTTCCTTTCGAATAATCAATTCCAGCCCCATGATGGTCTTTCCAGCTCCCGGAGGAGCCACTAATACCCCAAAATCTTTGTCCTCAGTAACATCCAAAGCTTCTTCCTGATAATCTCGAAGTTGAATATGAGACTTGAAAGCAATAGCCTTTTGCTTTTTTCGATCATCTACAATCTTGTAGGCTATGTTTTCTTCTTTGCAGAAATCCAAGAGTTCATTTACAAAGCCTCTGGGGATCAGGATTTTATTATCTTCTTCAGTGATGCAGTTGAAGTATTTTTCTGTTTTGTAGACGCTTTTCCCAAATTTCTTTTTGGTGAGGTATTCGGAGTTGAGAAAGTTGAGGTGTTCTCGCAGAAACCGAACCAATTTTCCATTTAATTCTGATTTTTCCAGATAAATCTGATTTTGAATGTAGATGTGTAGACATTTCTCTTTTGGAGATGTTTTTGGTTTTGAGGGGATTTGCTTCGCATAGGTCGTAAAGTCCAAAATATTTTCCGCTTCATTGAAGTAGTCATGCAGTTGATCCAATGTATCAGTACTTATTCTTTTGACCTGAGAAAGGAATTTCCATTGATCCGGATAGGGGGTAAACGTTTTTTGATCAAGAAATGCCGTGTTTCCATCCTCTAATCGTTTTCCATGAAGCGGAAGAGCTATAAGGTTCCCATATCCCTGTTTAGAATGAAAGTCCTGACTCGGAAACAATCGATCAAAGCTGACTTCCTTTTCGAACACAGAGATGTTTTGAGACTTCCTGATCAATTCCAGAATAATCTTTCGGCTCTGAACCGATGGATACGCTTCTTCAAAAAATATCCAGACATGTCCTCCATTTCCTGATCCGGATCGTTCCAGATAAGCAGGGATTTGGAATTCTTCACAAACTTTTAGAAATGCTAAACATTCATCCTTCCAGTTTTCTTTATCAAAATCAGCAGCAATGAAGTACGATGTGTTGTCGTCCAGTAGTGGATAAATTCCAATTCTCCAGCTTCCTTCGAGATGGTTTTGAAGCACTGCTTGAGTAAGTGGAAGTAGCTCCTTATTCTGAAAATCCTTCATCGTTCCTCCCTTGGCTTTGTAGGCCATGAATTCGTTCCAGTCGAATTTGTAGCCAGGACTATAGCCACCTCTTCCGTTGCTTTCCCAATGTTTGGCGTAGAGATCTTCTCGTCCTCGGAAGAGGGATTGGTAGAGAACGAGGTTTTCTTCACATAAAGAATTCATTGTAATCTATTTTAGAGAAACAAATTCTCCTCTTTTCCACCAAGGGAAAATTGGGCTAAAAAATGCTCCAACCCAAAAGAACCAAATAATATCTTCAAGTGGTGCTCGAAGAAAAACAATTCCACTAAGGTTTCCCCATTTCCAAACGGCCTCTATCCATCCTGGGGTGATTTTATCAATAATTAAAAATACAAAAACAGCTATTGTTGTCATGAATATACCAGAAAGGAGCGACATCTTTATCAGATCTGGACGATGAAAGTAAATGTATAAAAGGGGGATGATAATAGCTACTAAATTTGAATGAAAACTGTGCCACCCAAAAACATGAAAGCCAATTAAAAATAGTACCAATGATACGAAAAACCAACAGCCAACTTCAAAAAGTCCTTTGCAATCCGCCTTATTTTCATGAAATACCATCTTCTTTCTGAAAAAGGTTTTGTACGCACTAAAAGAAACTCCAGAAAATGCGAAAATGAGCATTATGCCTTCGAGAGATATAATTGTATTTGTGATGGTCTGTGGTTTCCACCAATCTTGTGTGTAATATAAATCTAAAAAACAGCCTGATATAGCAAAAAAAAGGGAGAAAAAGAACATCTCTTTTTTCAATTTTTCAACTGAAAAAAATATCCCCCATAGGACTTACGCAAAAACGAGAGAAGGCTTTCTGAGCTGAGAAGATAAATAATC
>CAYFMH010000112.1:0-3327 GCA_964344165.1 uncultured Candidatus Peribacteria bacterium
AAAATCTCTTATTTCGCAAAAATTCCAAATTATTAAAGCGGCTTAGTATAACTTCTTACTTTTCTAGCCTCGATAATTTGGCGCTTCTTTTAGGATTGAAATATCATGCGGATGAGATTCTTTGAGTCCGGCATTGGTGATTTGGACGAATTCTGATTTCTTCTGAAAAGTTTCGATGTCTTCTGATCCGCAGTATCCCATGGCGCTTCGGACGCCTCCGCAGAGTTGGAAAAGTTCTGTTTTTGCCGAACCTTTGAGGAGAACTTTTCCTTCGATTCCCTCTGGGACGAGCTTGTCATCAGCGACATTGGGTTGGCCGTATCGTTCTTTTCCGCCTTTTGTCATGGCAGCCATGGATCCCATTCCTCGGTAGTATTTGTAGGTTTTTCCTTCAGCATAAATCAGTTCTCCTGGAGATTCTGTCGTCCCGGCCATGAGTGATCCGACCATGACAGAGCTGGCTCCTGCGGCAAGGGCTTTGGCGACATCTCCAGAATATTTGATCCCTCCATCGGCGATGACGGGGATGTCATGGTTTTGAGCTACGTGCACGACGTTCATAATCGCGGAGAGCTGAGGGACTCCCACTCCAGCGATGATTCGAGTGGTACAGATGGATCCAGGTCCGATTCCGACTTTGATTCCATCGACTCCGGCATCGATGAGGGCTTCCGCTGCGGCAGAAGTAGCGATATTTCCCCCGATGACTTCGAGTTTTGGGTATTTATCTTTGATATATTTGACCGTATCAATCACCCCTTTCGAATGTCCGTGCGCCGTGTCGACCACGAGGACATCTACATGCGCATCGATGAGTTTTTCAACTCTTTCTTCCATATTTTTAGCCGGTCCGACGGCGGCCGCGACCCGAAGCCTTTTTTCGTCATCTTTGACGGCGGCTGGGTATTGTTCATTTTTTTCAATGTCTTTACGAGTGAGGAGAGCTGAGAGTGTTCCATTTGATCTCAGGACCACAAGTTTGGAGTACTTGGATTCCTCCAAAACATCATTCGCCTCCTTGAGTGTGATCGGTTCTTTTGCGGTTAAGAGATCTTTTAATTGTGTCATTCGTTCAGAAATCGAAAGATCTGTATGTTTGGATAGATAATCATTTCTTCCGATCAACCCTACAAGTTTTCCCTGGAGTGTTCCGTCTTTTGTAATCGGGATAGATTTAAATCCGTATTTTTCTCGGATGTTGATGACATCGGAAATTTTGTGATTTGGGCTGAGAACCAGTGGTTCTCGGATAAATCCACTCTCAAACCGTTTTACTTTTTGAACCATGGCGGCTTGCTCGTCTGGTTCACAGTTTTTGTGAATTACCCCAATCCCTCCGTGAAGAGCCATGGTGATGGCCATATTATCTTCGGTTACCGTATCCATCGCGGCTGAGACGAGGGGGATATTGAGTTTAATGTTTCTCGTGAATTGTGTCTTGAGCAAGACTTCTTTTGGCAAAATTTCTGAGTACTGTGGCATGAGGAGTACGTCGTCGAAGGTGAGAGCTTGGGTGATAGTTTTCATGAGGTAAAAAATATTTTCCGAGAATGTAGCAAGAATTTGTGATTATGGCAAGCTTTTTTGACAAACGATGGCGATCTCGCCAAGAATCGAACTTGGATCGTCGGTTCCGCAAACCGATGTTTTTCCATTAAACTACGAGATCGTCCTCGCTGGAAGACTTCACACACTTCATTTTGCTCTGCAAACTTCCGTGTGTTTCGTCTTCGCTCCTCTCAAAATTTCATCTGTCCAAGCTTTAAAATTGTAGATAAAATTTTGTAGATTTTTTACCTTCCTTTTTTTTATTTCTAAACTAATTCACCATTGCCTTCTGCAAAGCCTCAATCCGATCCTCAAGCCTTGGATGTGTAGAAAACATGGCAGAAAATCCACTCGGTCGATCAGCAATTTTCATGGTGGCAAAAGATTTTTCGCTCGGGTCGATTCGGTCGGTGAGTTGTTGAAGCCGTTTGAGGGCGGCGATCATTTTTTGTTTTCCGACGAATTGGGCTCCACCGAAGTCGGCGGCAAATTCTCGTCTTCGAGAGAACCAAAAAACAATGAGAGAGGCGAGAATTCCAAAGAGAATTTCGAAAACGATGGAAGTGATCCAGTAGGAGAGTCCCCCGATTTCTTCATTATCTTTTCCCAGTACGGTTTGGACTCCGTAGGCAGCAGCTCGAGCGGCGAAGATGACAAATGTATTCACCACCCCTTGGATGAGCGTCATTGTGACCATGTCGCCGTTATTGATATGGGCCATTTCGTGGGCCAGGACGCCTTCTATTTCATCCCAGTTCATTTCATGGAGGAGCCCGGCCGAGACGGCTACAAGAGAGCTGTTTTTTGTGGCACCCGTGGCGAAGGCATTTACTTCTGGAGAATCATAAATCCCCACTTCTGGCATTTTGAAGTTGCCTTGTTGGGCGAGACGGCTGATGATTTCTATGAGTTTTGATTCATCTGTATTGCTCGGTTGATCGATGACTTGGACGCCCATCATTTTTTTGGCCATCCATTTGGAGAGCAGGAGTGAGATAAAACTCCCAGTAAATCCAATGATAGCAGCATAAATCAGTAGAGAAGTGAGATTGAGTCCATAGGGGGTTAGGTATGGCTCAATTCCGAAGATCGTGGTGATCGTCATGAGGACAGCGATCACGGCGAGATTGACGAGGAGGAAGAAGAAAATTCGTTTGAAGAAAGACATTTTTTAAATCAATTAAGAATTACGAATTACAAATGACGAATTTGTAGAAGTAGGTTTAGAGATTTTTTTGAAAAAATCAATACGCACCTGAATTGCGAAATCGATTAGAGACAGAAAAGAACTGATAAGCAAGGAGGATACGAAAATAATGGAAGATGTAACCAGGAATAGAACGAGGAAAAGAGGAGACTAAATGAAGTGTTCTTTGAGGATACCAAAAGAGGCCTCTACCTGTAGGACGAAGAGAAAGAAGTAAATTTTGTCACCAAGTGGCAATTTTTTTCTTTTGGGTGTGGTGAGGTGGAGCAAGAATAAAGACTCCTTTTTCTTTCTACATTCGTTCTCGCATGACCCTTGCTCCATAATGACTGTCACCAACAATGATTTTTACTTTTCCATTAATTAATTTAGGAAGAACCTGAGCATTGAACTTTCAAATTCTTCGATAGCTTTTTCTTGGCGATGGTTGTTTCGATATTCTTGGAAGGTATGCCAGATATTTTTCATCAATAGGCATGATATAAAAAAAAGTGGGAAAATGAAGTTTTTTTAATAGAAAACCCGAATATCGAAATTAAAAAGCAGAAAAGAACTGATAAGAAAGGATAACA
>CAYFMH010000113.1:0-3301 GCA_964344165.1 uncultured Candidatus Peribacteria bacterium
ATACTAACCAAATTTTATATCAATTATTCTGAATTTCAAAGGCGGTTTAGTATATTATCTCAGAAAAACCAATAATCGCATTGAGTGGGGTCCTCAGCTCATGACTCATACTGGCCAAAAATTCTGACTTGGATCGGCTTGCTGCCTCTGCTGCTTCTTTTGCGCTTTGTAATTCAAATATAAGAGATTTTTGGTGCGTACTATTCTTTATTCCTTCCGTTATATCTTGGGCAGAAAGGCTATAAGTCACTACCTCATCTCCTCTGTATGAGGGGATTATCTTGATATACCAACTCTGTCCTCCTCCGTTTTTTCCCACGTGAAACACTTCCTCATAGATCTCCCCTCCATTTTCTGGATCCATTGCTGCCTCGAGATGTTTCCGAATTTCTCTATTAACAAGACTATCAGCATTTCCCGTCGTCAAAACCTCAAGTGTTTGCCCCTCCACCTCTGTTGATCCCACTCCCGTCATTTTTTCAAACCCCGGTCCAATAGTTTCAATCTCTCCTTGGGCATTAATCGTCATAGTTAATTCCCCAAAACCTCCAAGGGTAGGCGTTTTTTTTATAAAAAGCATTCTATTTCCTTCCTTATCCGGAGAAGACACCGCAACCTCCACTGGAAACTGGGTTCCTTCTTTTCTTTTCCCAAGGAGTTTTTTTTGGTGTCTAGATTCACTCCTTTCTAAAATATCCAAAAAATCCTGTTCTTTGTAAGAAAGTAAAGTTGATACACACTGATTATCTAATTCTACTGTTTCATATCCAAAAATCTCCACTGTCGCAGAATTCATATGGACAATACAACCATCCTGATCAATAACAATTATGGGATCCCCAAAACGCTCAGCCATCTCACAAAAACGAGATCCCCCCCCTTCCCCTGGATCAGAACTCATCCCCAAAAGAGTAAAATACAAGTCCAAATTTCCTCTAAAAAGTGATGATGCCCCGGAAACCATCCTTAATGGATCAAATAAAGAAATCCCTCCAGTTCCTGCTTCTAACACATCGGGGTTATCGTTAATTCTCATGCTAAAAATAAAATACTAACAATAAGTATTCCAAAATTTTAAAATGTCAAAATATTTTTCACTTTTTCACCAAATAAAATTTTGTTACATAATCCTTATTGCTCGGGAGGTCTTTTTTATAAATATCCAACCCATATATCTCTGCACATCGCAGCGGGGCAATCACGAGAGAATTATGCGGATATTCTCCGATTTTCAGCATTTCAGCGGCGAGAGCTGTATCTTTTTCAGCGTGTAGGTTTTTGTTGGGAAAAAGTTGATCCAGAAATGGATAGTGCTCCCGCAACGCCTGCGGATGAGAGTAAATATTTACTTCCTGAGATTCATCAATCTCACTTCGCTGGAGTAAGGCATGATCTAGATGAATACTGACCTCATCTACTTTTTTGAAATTTGGATATTCCTGCACCGCGATCTGTGTCTCCTCCACGAGGCCACTCGGTGCGCCCCAAGCAAAAACTCCATAATCTACTCTCCCCTCTGCTAGATCTCGAAGGACGTTTTTGGAGGTAAATAAATATTCAATTTTGTATTCTCTCCACCCCTGCTGCTCAAGAAACTTCTGAGCCGCTTGCTCATTGGTACTTCCCACGCCGCCCTGGATTCCAATTTTTATCATTGATAGTGATTTGTAATACAAATTAAGAATGCCACATCATTTTTAATTAAAAAAGTAACCCGATGTTTTCTATTTATTCGAAATGAGTACTTTCCTGCTGATTTTGGTTCTAATTTTTCTGTATTCAAACTCGGATGAAACACATTACTCTGAAAAAATAACAGTTGCTTTCTCAATTGCCTTCGTACTGAAACACTTTGCTTTTTGTAATCCCGCAAAAATTGATTGGTCGCCTCAACCTTCATACCATTTCTTTTACCAATACATCCAAATCATCTGGAGAATTTATTTCAAAAGTCTGCCCTAACTCGACTTCCTTTTCTCCTATTTTTTCTTTTAAAGAATTTAACATTTCCTGAGAATTCAGAAGAGACTGATACTCAGATTTGGAAATAGTAACTTGCGCAGGAGACATTTTATTTAATTAAAAGTAAGGTCATTATATTTCAAGCAACAAATAATTCAAATCTTTTCTTTTTGTGCTTTTGAGCTACAATTCGCCATGATGAAAAAGGAATGCCTCGAAAAACTGGTCCAACTCCAAGAAAAACTCAAATCCCTCGAGCCGAATTTGAGGCTAGATGAAAAGGCGGAAGCATTAAAAGATTTTCAGATACAGATGGAATCCCCAGGATTTTGGGACAATCAAACAAAGGCCCAAGAAACGAGTCAAAAAGCGGCACAAATTGAACAATTTATTAATTCATGGACAAATATTTTATCCAATACTAAAGATCTCCCGGAGCTAATCGAGATGGCGGATGAAAACGAACTGACAGAACTAGAGACTGAAGTCTCCAATCTAGAAAACGATTTTCAAAAAAGAGAAACCGAATTGCTCCTCTCGGGAGAATTCGATACCAGAAATGCGATTCTCTCGATCCATGTAGGAACTGGAGGACAAGACGCAGAGGATTTTTGCAGCATGCTCCTGCGGATGTACCTGCGCTTTTGTGAGCAAAAAAATTATACAACAAAAATAATCGACGAATCCTCTTCTGATGACGGGCTCAAGTCCGCCACGATTGAAGTCACCGGTCCGATGGCCTATGGATTTCTCAAGGCTGAAAATGGGGTCCATCGACTGATCCGGCTCTCCCCCTTCAATGCTAAAAATCTCCGGCAGACTTCTTTTGCCAAGGTCGAAGTCCTCCCCGAAATCGAAAATGATACCGATGTCCAAATCGAAGAAAAAGACCTCCGGATTGATGTTTTTCGGGCATCGGGACACGGGGGCCAGTCCGTCAACACCACGGATTCGGCCGTACGAATCACCTACCTCCCGCTCAACCTCGTCGTGACGTGTCAGAACGAAAAATCTCAGCTCCAGAACAAAGCGGCCGCTATGAAGGTCCTCAAATCCCGACTCCTCAAACTGAAACAAGAGCAAAATGCACAAAAGATTGATGAACTCCGCGGAGACAAGATGGAGGCCGACTTCGGGTCACAGATTCGCACCTACACGCTCCAACCGTACAAGCTCGTGAAGGATCATCGGACGGATTATGAAGAGAACAATCCAGACAAGGTTTTTGATGGAAATCTGGGTGGGTTTATGGAAGCGTTTCTTCGAAGTACAAAATAGCGTTTTCAATTATACTAAGCCGCTTTAATAATTTGGAATTTTTGCGAAATAAGAGATTTTA
>CAYFMH010000114.1:0-3280 GCA_964344165.1 uncultured Candidatus Peribacteria bacterium
AACCTTCGCTTTTTTCCCTCAACTATCAATTATTCCAAATTTCGATATTCGGGTTAGAAAATATTGACCAAACAAAAAAAATATTTATTTTATATCAACATAAAACATGAAAAATAAAGAGATTTTTTTAAATGAATAAGCATTTAGGCATGTTAGATCAAGTGACTCCGTATGCGGCCCTCGCTGCGAAACCAGAACTTCCATTTGATGGCTTTTTTGAGGATCCAAATTATAATTTGGAGTTTATGGATCAACGTTTTCGAGAAGAAGTTTTAGCCCGAATGGGGACACAATTTACAGAAGAAGAAGTGCAATGGATTTTTTATACATTAGATGTGGTAGCTTTCGATGCACACAAGGGGCAAATTAGAAAAGAAAGAGATGCGAATGGAAATGAGATCCCTTACATTATTCATCCAATAGAAGTAGCTCTAGATGCTGTACTAGATGGAGAAGATGCTATTACAGTTTGTTCTTTATTACTACATGATACCCGTGAAGACACTAAGTTACAGTATTGGCACGCAGTACCTTTACAAATACATTTTGGTTGGGGGACAGATCATTCGAGAGGTAAAGAAGTAGAAATTCAGACATATTTGCTGAGTGGAATAACCTTAGCTGAGCCCAAAGAAGATGCTCCAGGAGAATATTATGAGAGAGGAGAAAAACTTTCTGATGAAAGGTTTTTGAAAAAAATCCGGTCTACTAAAAAATCTCGGAGAGGAAAGGCTCGTGACCGCAAGAAAAATTTAGAATCTTTTGGAAGAATGGTCAGGCAAATGCCTGGAAAGGTTGCAGAGCAGATTTATGAAACTAGAAAATATGTTTATCCATTTTTGGAAGAAATTGTGGATGGGGATGTGGCCGTGAGAGCATTTCTAAAAAAATTAGAAGTAATTCCGGAGGCTGAAGAAATCCCCGAAGATTTGTTTGGAGAGTTACTTGAGATAGCAGAAGTAAATGAAATGGTTGGATTTTTATTTGAAGTGGAGAGAAATTTAGCAGGTGGGGGGACACAAAGAAGGTTTCTGATAGAAAAATTACAAGAAATTGCGGAAGACGATGAAAGAGCAGAAGGTTTATTGGCAGAAATTCGAGATATTGTAGATAAATTGGAAATCCGTTTGGGACATGTTTTGAAATAAAAAAGCGAGCCAATGTTGAGATCGCTTTTTTTAAGTTATCTTTTAGGTACCGGTTGAAATGGGTGGTCTATAGGAGGGGCAGAAAGCCTGCAATAGTATGGATTATCTTTGTATTTTATGCCACAAAGCATTCTTTTTGCATCGGGATCTATTTCTCCAGCAAATTGGCAGAGTACTCGAGTACATCTATTAACAAATGATTGGACCGCTACCATCGTTTCTATACCTGGGAACTGTGAGTCACAACAATCAGCAAAGATATCACAATGAACACTTGAGAGAGCTGGCGGGATTCTTTCAGCCATTTTTGTTATTAAGGAATACTTAATTTTCTGTTCTAAAAAATGGTGAAGCAATTACTTTGTACAGTTTTTGTGCATCTTCGAGGAAGCTATCTCGTTGTCCCTGTTTCATCTCGATATGCCAGACGTATTGAGTGGTTGGATCACGAAAGGTGAGTTGAGCGGTTCGTCGTCCGTCGATGATGGCGGTAAAAAATCGACCGACTTCTTGATATGAAGTTTGGTTAAATGTGGTTCTCAGATTAATATTTCGATCATCGAGGATCAGGACCTCTTCAGTCCCTCGAATTCTTTTTGAGAGTAGTTCAGCTTTTTCTTGAAGACAGTCTCGGATGGCTTTCCGTTCAGAGTTTCCGCTTTTTCGGTCGACTCGTCCTTCACATTTATTTTCAGTTGCAAAAACTCGAATCGTAGAACCTTTTCCGTTTCTGAGTTTCATTTCTCCATTTTCGAAGTCCAGCGTATCAGAAGTTTTTACAAATCCTTGTGGAGTTCGCATCTCAAAAGGAATGTAGTAGGCTCGAGTTTTTTGGTAATTGAGACTTCTGCCACTAACCTTTGGAGTTCTGGTGATGTGTCTCATGCCGCTTCCTGAGGTAAATCTTCTTTCTGAAGTGCCTCTTTTTTGTGCTTGATACCAGGCTCGATCTTTTGATCGGACGACGAATTTCTTTTTTGGAGATTTAAAAAGGGAATTAATAATTCTTCGTACAGTGTGATCTTGGTTTAGCAGAGCATTGTCTTCATTGTCTGATCGAAAATAAATTACCCAAATGTAGTTATTGTGCGGTTCAGCAAAAACGAATTGGGCGACTTTTTCTGATCGACCTTCGAGGAGTAGATAGTGCCCATTTTCTGATTTATTTGGAGAAACTATTGAGGAAGTTTGGATCTGAAGTGAGATCAGTTTGTCTTCTTTCACTTCCATGCCAGGAAAATCTTCTTTGAATTCAGCTTCTAGTTCTTTTGCTCGGTCTCTCACACAGTATCTTCTGGCAAAATTTCCTCCATTACAATTGAAATCAGTAGCGACTACTTCTATGCTGGTTCCAAATTTATCCACTTTTATACTTCCTTCATCCCATTCGAGTGTGTCTTCCGTTAGTTCAAACCCAAGGGGAACTCCAAAATAAAATGGGACATCTTTTGCTTTAATTTCTCGGAAGTTTTGTCTTTGTTCTACGATTACTCTTTTTGGTTGCCGGACAGAGTCTCGGAAGTAGGGATGTTCTACTCGCCAATAAGCCCGAGATCTTTGGACTGGTCGATAGTGGTATGGCCCAATTCTTTGTGAAAATCTTCTTTCACTTGGATCACTGTAGCGATAAGAGTGATATCGATCTTTGGCCGCATCGAGAGCAGGGATGAGGGCGGCACCGAGAAAAAATAAACCGGAAGCAATGATCAAAAATTTACGCATTTTTTGGGATAAAGAAATAATGAAGTAGGGACAAAAAAGGAAGAACCGTGTATAAAACAGCCCTTTTTCCTTTTAATTTTTTTTGTGGCTCCATCTTTATTATTTCATTACATTTTCGTCAAGTTATTTTCTTTAAAAATATCAAAAAGGACTTTTCCTTAAAAAGAAAACATTGTAAATTACTATTTTGGAATTGGTGATGAATTTAGTCTTTTAAAACCCTCGGCTGTTCCAGGTTTCCAGGTCTGAAACACTCTATTTCCGGTTAATGCACGACCAGAAACAGGGAAGCTCCAATCGAGGACGATTGGAGCAGCTGAAGGACTGATTTTGCTTCTACAAAAAAATTGCCCGGGGGATTGCTAAATAAATCATAGATATATAGAATGAGGACATAATTCTTAACCCTC
>CAYFMH010000115.1:0-3187 GCA_964344165.1 uncultured Candidatus Peribacteria bacterium
ACCTACAACCTTTTAAATTCTAAGAAGAATTCCGTTTTGGGAAAGTTTGTTTTTTTGGAAAAAATTTGATAAATAAAATTTGATATTTCTCTCCCCTTGATTCAAGGGGAGATGTCTCAAGCGAAGCAAGAGACAGAGGGGATTGACCACACACCCAACAAAGCATGAAAAACAACTCGCTCTTCCAAAATCCAAAAGCACTCCACAACCGAAAAAGACTCAGAAATAACACGACAGAAACAGAAGATATTCTCTGGTCACGACTTAGAAAAAGATGTCTAGAAGGCTATCGATTTACCAGGCAATACAGCGTGGGTAAATATATCCTTGATTTTTACTGCCCTCAATTTCAGCTAGCAATAGAAGTAGATGGAGGACAACACAACGAAGAAAAAACTAAAATATACGATCAAAAAAGAACTGATTTTTTAATGAAACAAGGAATTGAAATTATCCGTTTTTGGAATAATGATATTTACCAACGAATCGATGATGTTTGTGATGAAATTCTGTTTCATTTGAGAAAGAAAACCCCAAAATTTGGGAATCATCCACCTCTTCAACCTTAAATTAAGATAAATATTTTTTCCATTCCCTCTTCCAAATCTTTTCCATAGTATCTCCCCTTCATAAGGGGAGAAGAAAAAACACTCCCTCTTGAATCAAAACAAAGAAAAGGTATAACTAAAATATAATGAAAGTAACTCTCCTAATGGCCCTCACCCTCGATGGAAAAATCGGAAAAGGACCAAACCATTTCCCAGACTGGACCGAAAAAGCCGACAAGGTGCTCTTCATGCACATGACGAAGGAAGTCGGGGTGCTCATCATGGGATCCAACTCTTATGATACCATCGGCAAACCCCTCCCGAACCGAAAAAACATCGTCATGACACGAAGCACCGATCGCAAATCTGATCAAGAAAATCTCATCTTTACGAACAACCCACCACAAAAAATCCTGGAAGATCTAAAAGCAGAAGGACACACAGAGGTCATCCTCGCTGGAGGAGCAAAAATAAATACCCTTTTTGCAAAAGAAAACCTCATCGATGAGATCGTGGTGACTATTTCTCCGAAACTTTTTGGGACGGGACTCGATCTCTTCGGCGATGAAGTAGATATGGATCTAGAACTCCTGGAAATGGAGAAGATTGGAGAAAATACGATTCTCACAAAATATAAGGTGGTGAAATAACTCATACTTCAGCGGCCCTCTCATCGGGAACCATTCCAGAAACAATTGCTGCAGATTGTTTTTTCCATTCTTCTTTTTTTGAAATTCCTTCTTTTTCTTCTTCATGATCCCTTCTCACTTCATAATCCCTTCTCATTTGGAGCAGTTTTTCCTGAAGATTCGGTTCCAATCTATGAAATCCACCAACTTCCAATAACTGAGGAAATATTTTTTCTATCTCTCTTATCCGAGCTTTCTTTCGTTTTTCTCTCAAAAAATTTTCAGCCTCTAACCTTTTTTCAAACTCCTCTGCCGTCAAAGGCACGTCATAATAATATCCTTGTACTTCGTGACACGCTCTTTTTACTAAAGAAATCCACTGGCTATGATCTTCGACTCCTTCTGCAATAACCTTCATTCCTACTTTGTCAGCAAAGGCAATGGTTCCTTCAATAATTTTTTCTGCTTTTCGTTTTTTGGCTTCATCTTCCGAAGCAAGATCGTCCACAAAAGATTTATCAATTTTAAGTTTATCAAAATTAAAATAAATCAATCGTTCTAGCGAAGAAGCCCCTGTTCCAAAATCATCGATAGAAACTATCGCTCCTAAGTCTTGAAGTTTTGATAATTTTTCCCCAAGGGCCCCTTGATCATGATTCGTCGCCATCTCGGTAACTTCTATATCCAGATATTGAGGATCAAGTCCTGTTTCATTGAGGATTTTGATTACATTTTCTACAAAATCAGGCTCATTAATCTGTTTTGGAGAAAAATTTACTCCAAGTCGAAAGGTTGGAAATCTGGCTTCCTGCCATCGTTTTACCTGCAGGCAGGCCTCTCTCAAAATCCAATTTCCCATAGGTACAATCTGTCCCGTATCTTCAGCTATTTTTATAAACTCATCTGGGTAGGCCACTCGCATCATTTCTCCCGATTCATCAGGTCGTTCCCAACGAACCAATACTTCGGCCCCTACCATTTTTCCATTTCCTAAGTCTCCTTGTGGTTGAAATCGCAGGGATAATTCCTCTTTTTCTATGGCTTCTTTTAATTGTATTGCCAACAAATTTTTCCTTTCATTTTTTTCCTGGATTTTTTCATCAAAAAAAGCATACATATCTTTCCCTTTTTCTTTTGCAATATCCATTGCGGATTTTGCATTCTTAACTTGTAGTTCAGCTGCATCTCTGGAAGCCATATTTCCATTAGAACAAATCGATATCCCTATGCTCGCACTTAGAATCCCTTTTATAGTTTTTAGTGATTCATTTAATTCTTGCCCAATTTGAGAAGCACAAGAAACCACATCATTTTTTTCATCCAAGGCAATTGAAATCAAAAAGCTATCTCCTGAACCTCGCCCGACATTATCTGTTTTTCGAAAACGCTTATTTAAATAAGAGGCAATCTCTCTAAATGCTCCTTCTCTATACTCTCCATAAAGATTAAAATCATCAAGATCAATAAAAAATGTCACAACTTTTTTTCCATCCCGTTTTGCTTGAACAAGCATACGGTCTAAATCTTTTCTAAAATACCTAGGATTAAGAAGCCCCGTTATTTGATCAAAAGACTCAGTTTCTCGGATTTTTTTTTCATTCTTTCTTCGGATAATCAATTGGGCCAATTTTTTCAGAAATTCACTTAAAAATTCTTGCTCTTGATTACTCAAAACAGAGTCTTTTGCTGCATAAAAATTAAACATTCCTAATTTTTCATCCGGAGAAGAATCAACAATAGAAAAAGGAAAACGCTGTGATTCTATAACCGGTGTTTCAAGGAGATGATTCATCCTTTCTCTTATTAATCCATCCTCAGAATCATTTTCTGGTATTACCACTTCAACTTTTTTGCAAGGAGTCTGAAGCCATTGTGCTCCCAAAAAAATTTCCAAAGCCGCATCAACTGATTCTTTTAACCCAATTCCGTTTTCTCGAATAATAGCAATAATATCTTACCCGAATATCGAAATTTGGAATAATTGATAGTTGAGGGAAAAAAGCGAAGGTT
>CAYFMH010000116.1:0-3149 GCA_964344165.1 uncultured Candidatus Peribacteria bacterium
CTTGTCTTCCATGATCTTATCTTTACCCACTTTTAGAAAAGAAGAACCATTTTTACTTGATTTTATTTTTTTATTGTTGTAAAATAGGATTTGAGAAAAAATTCCAAAAACAAAAAAATGAAAAAAAATATACATTTTTCTCCAGAACTTATGAACGATACCGTCATCGCTCTGATCCTGACGATTGCTTTTACCATCCTTGGTTACTTATCTCATAACTTTGCTGCACAAATGAAAGCTATGCTTTTTGGTGGATGGGGATTATTCTAATAATCCCCTCTTTCCCCTTTCGCCCTTGCAAGTTTCAAAAAATAAATAAAAATTAAAGGAGCCAAGAAACCTTTGAACCTAATTTTTGTCTCATGGACTCAGAAAAACAACCAGAAAAAATCAAAAAACGACGTGGAAGCCTGATCACCGGGATTATCGTGGGTGGGGCCGTTGGTTCTGTCCTCTCTCTCCTCTTTGCCCCGGACAAAGGCGTAAACACTCGAAAAAAAGTCTCTGAAAAAGGAAAAACAATGTTTTCTACTGGGAAAACGATGGCAGAACGGTTTTTGGATAAATACGGGAAAAAGTAGTTATCAACTTCTCAATTTACAATCTTCAATCTGGAATCATCAATGATGGATTTTTTTATTTAATCTAATTAATTCCTAATTGATAATTGAAGATTGACTATTTCTTCCCAAGTGCCATCCTCACCGCCATATCGAGCTGACGGTCAATTTTGGCTTTTCGTTCTGCTTCTGTGGGTTCTTCTACTTCTACATCCGGCTGAACACCTTTTTCGTGGATCCATCGACCTTTTGGCGTAAGCCATTTGGCAATAGTCAATTTGAGACTAGAACCATTGGAATAATTATTGATTTCTTGCACAGTTCCCTTTCCTGTAGAAGCCAATCCAACCACCTGAGCAATCTCATAATCCTGGAGCATTGCCGCAATAATCTCTGAAGCGCTCGCCGAGGCCTTATTCTGAAGGATGATAATTTTCCCAGTAAAATCAGAAAGGATTCCGTTTTTCGAAGCTTTATACTTCTGATCTCTATCTTTATATTCTACGGAAAAGATCAAATCCCCTTTTTTGAGAAAAAATTCTCCTACATCCACAGCCGTTGTCAAAAATCCTCCTGGGTTGTTTCGTAGGTCGATAACGATCCCTCGGGGATGCTTTGTTAAAATTTGTTCTTTAAACATTTTTTCAAGATCTCTGGCGGTACTTCGTTCAAATTGATTTATTTCAATCACTGGGACCGCATTTTTCCACTTAAGGTCAAGTGCCGGCACAGTAATCCTGCCTCGAGTCACCGTGATATCTCTTTCGCTCCCGTTTCGTGAAATGGTCAGAGTGACATTGGTTCCCTCTGGCCCTCGGATCAACTTAATGGATTCCTTGATAGGATTGTCCTTGATTGATTCTCCATCTACCGCTGTGATCACATCTCCGGCCAAAATCCCTGCTCTTTCTGCTGGAGATCCCTTGAGAGGGGCGGTGATCGTCATTTTGTCATCAAACATCTCCACATACGCTCCAATCCCCTGATACTTCCCATCGAGTCCATCTTTAAACTCCCCTACTTTTTCCGGTTCAATGTAGGAGGTATATTTATCTCCAAGTTTTTTTACCATAGCTCCGATCGCCGCATCAACCATCTCTTTTTTCTTTTCTTCCGTAATCTCATCGCTAAATTTGTATTTTTTTAAGATTGCATCAAAAACCGCCTGAAGCACTCGGCTATTGGGAATATCCAGATCAGAAGATCCGATCTCCATTTCAGGTCCTGTCAAAATCTCAATCTTTAGATCCCTTTGAGTTCCTCGTTTTTTCCTTTTATCATTTTTATCTTTTGATTTTTTAGATTTTCGGGTACGGCTTTTGTACTTAGTTTCCTCGAGTGTTGATTTTTTGACTCCGTGATCGTCGAAGTTATAAAGCCAAGTGATAAAATCACGACGCGACAGAGGAGCAAAAGGTCTGAGTGGATCCACATCTTTTTCATCCAAAACTCGAGAAGCCAGAGCCGCTTCTACTTCTTTCAAATATTTTGCCAGCGGAGAAACTCCTGAGATTTTTTTGAGGAAAGTCTGAGAATTTCGCCTTGGAGGGAAGAGTCCTTTTGTTTTTACCAGTACCTTGATCGCTTCTACCCGAGTCATAGATCCGGCTCCATCAAAAAATTCCCCCTCATCGATAAAATCTCGTCGAATGGCTTCTCGAAGAAACGGAGCCAGAGGATCTGTATCTCGAATATTTGGAGGCAACGGCGTCCCAAAATCAGCCGAATGCGGATCAAATCCAGCGTCTAACAAAGTCACTTCCCAAAACATTCTTGCCGGCACAGGAGAATCCGGACGGAGAAATCCTTTGTCTTCGAGGACGCTTCGATTGACGAGATTTTCAATCGCTGGAAGAAGTCGAGAATTGGGAGAAATATCTCGAAATGCAAAAGTGGGGGGGGGTAGCACAGAAAATACTAAAATCAAAGCAAATAATTTTTTGATCATTTTTTTAAAAATAAAGTATAACGTGAGCGAGTGTATTTAAAAAAAACAC
This sequence comes from uncultured Candidatus Peribacteria bacterium, assembly GCA_964344165.1. Classification (GTDB taxonomy): domain Bacteria; phylum Patescibacteriota; class Gracilibacteria; order UBA4473; family UBA4473; genus CAYFMH01. The sequence continues at coordinate 2,558 of CAYFMH010000116.1, forward strand.
TGGGTCAATTTTACAAGAGTTAAAAATAAATCGTAAACATAATACAAGCTCTATAATTTCATAAAAGAGCGAAAAAGCTGATTCAACGCTCTGCGTAAACCAAAAGGATTTTAATCAATGCTTGAACCAAAAGGGTTTAGGAGAGGGCTTTAATGTTTGAATTCAACGATTCAAAGTATGAACTTTGAACCTGCACAACCTTAAGATTTCATCGATGATGTTTGTGTGTTGGCAGCATGGGATTTGGAATGTTTTATAGATTGGGAATTTTTTAGTTTAAGGAGCATAATTTTATAATTTTTCAGCCTTCGTCCCGACTCGTCGGGACAGGTAATTTTTAAAATAATTTTCTAAATCCTAATTTTTAAGTTTCATTCCTTCGTTTTGACCTTGCCCGCTCCGTCCCGAGTACTCGGAACTACGTAGGCCGGATAATCTTTAAGTTTTGAGTTTTAAATTTTCTCCTCACCACCATCTTCCGCATCTCTACCACAAACAACGGAACCAACGAAGCCACCGCTACCACGCCCCAATCAACCAGACTGAGCGGCACGGTTTTTAGAATAGAATTCAAAAATGGTACATAAAGCAT
>CAYFMH010000117.1:0-3021 GCA_964344165.1 uncultured Candidatus Peribacteria bacterium
CAAAAATCCTCCTGTCTGGAAATACAAAGATTGTTGATTTTAAACTGAGGAAACCGAAAGAAGAAAAAATTTATCAATTTAGAATTACCAAAAAATATCGAGCTTTTTGCTTTTTAGAAGGAAGCGTGCTGAAAGTTTTTGAAATAAGTGATCATCAATAATGATTAACTCTCAAAATGAATTGAAATAAAACTATTCATGTATTATAAGTTTTTGAGGTTCTAAGAACTAAAACCTATAAACTAAGAACTAACTTATGCTTTATCAAGGAGAAATACAAATCGAAGAAATCGACGTGGTTGCCAGAGATACCAAGAAATTTCTTTTTTCCGTAAAAAAACTAGAAACACTGACCGGAGAAAAAATGAAAGTACGGGATTGGGGTTTTCAGGCGGGACAATTCCTCAGTATCCTTTTTAACGAAAAAGTTTCTCGGGCCTACTCCATCGCTTCTGTCCCATCAGAGAGATTGATCGAATTAATCATCCGGATCATCCCAAACGGAAAAGGATCCATGATCCTGGATGCGGCCAAAGAAGGGGATAAGTTTGAATTCAAGGGGCCATTTGGACACTTTGTATTATCGGATAATCCCGACGCGCATCTCTATTTCCTTGGAACCGGGACGGGGATTGCGCCGCTGCGGTCGATGATTTTGACGGAGATGGAGGCGGGGAGCCCTCGGCCGATGTCTTTATTTTATGGAGGGCGGAACCGATCAGATCTGGCGTACCTCGACGATCTCGAGTCCTGGAATCCAGATATGGAAATCAAACTTGGTCTTTCTCGAGAAGAAAATCCAACCGAATTAGGGAAATATGGATCACACTGTCGGATTACAAATTTTATCGAAGAACGAGATTTTGGTCCCAATGGTGAATTCTACATCTGTGGAAATGGGGGCATGGTGCAGGGGGTGCTTGAACTTCTGGAGCAAAAGGGGATTGGGAAAGATCAGGTTTTTATGGAAAGGTTCAACTAAATGTAGAATTATGAATGCGGAATGTTGAATTCCTGATATTGAAAATGTTTTTAAATGTGGTTTGACATTTTTGTGAAATTGAAATATTAAATTTATTGAAAAAACAAAAAGGCCATTCATCTGCGGATGGGTTGGTTTTTATTAATAATTCTTGAGAATATGAATGCAGAAACATGGCCAAGAAAATTCCCTCCAGAGCAATTTTGGGGATCTTCTCCCATAAGTTTTGGAAGAGAGTTTTTTGCGTCTTCTGCTTGTTCTGTTGATTTACAAGTAGGACCCAAAATCAAACCTTATCGACTAAAAAGAGAAGCTGAGAAAGAAAAAAGAAGTAGAAAAATAAAAAATAATGCTCCTTATTTTCGTGTTGATCTTACTGAAGTTGGAGGCAAAGAGCTCTACCAAAAATATCATGGACATGTTTTTCAAATTGCAGAGGGGGTAGGGATTCACTTTGTAATTGAAATAGGCAATCTTACTTTTTTTGTGACACCATTAGATAAATTAGAAAATAATATTTATGCAACAGATACTCTTCCTGAAAAAGAAATATTAGAAGCCCATTCGCAGAGAATAGAAAACTTCATTCATGATTTTTTGGATGATCCAGAGGGTTTTGGGGATCCTGATTCTGGATGTTTGGATCTGGGACACACAAAAATTCCAGGAAAAATAAGAAGACTTATGGGGTGCGTTAGGCTTTCAACTAAAAGAGTATCAGAACCAAAAGATGAAAAAAGGAATCAAGAAGTAGAAGCAGTTTTAGATTTAATGAAAAAGGCTGCGCAGGATATATCTAAAAAAGGAAAAAATAATGTTAAAAATTCTACTTCAATATCTTCCCGAATAGCAAAACTAGTTCCTAAAAAAATTGTTTCTAGGGTCGAAAGGGTCTTAAAACGAAAAGAATTAAGAACACAAAAAGAAAAATTTATTAAAAATTTAGAATCCACATCTAGAGCAATAGCGGCAGAAGAGCGACGTATTGTGCAAAAAAAAGAGAAAGGATTTAAAGAAAGAATAGCTTCAATTTCATTACAATCCAGTTTCACGACTTCTTATCCTACGATGTCTCATCTTGAGCCCCAAATGCAAGAACCAGAAGATCTTTTGGCTCTAACCGAAGAAATGATTGGTGGTTTTGGAAATAGAGTTCAAGAAAACGAGAATGGAAGAGCCAAAGATGAAGATTTATCAGAATTAGTGGCGAGGGTTAAGGCTCTTGTAGAAGAATTGGAGAAAAAAAGTGGAGCAAAAATTCTTCCGTTTTTAGTAGGAGTGGAGAAGTCTGAAGCTCAAGAAAAACTCGAGTTTGAGTTTGGAGAAAAAGTAGCCTATACCACTTGTGCGGATAAATTAGTAACTAAATACTTTGTGGGTAAAAGTTCAAAAGGAGGGGCAATACTCAGTCACAATCCTCCTGGATCGGATAATTCTTCAGGAAATTTGGAGGGGCTTTCTTGTTTTGCGATTTCTCCAAAAAACAACCATCGAGTTGAAAAAATTCAACATGCAGCAGCGGCAGAATAGTTTTTATCACTATTATTTGAGGTTTTTAATACTTTCTTATATTCGCCCAGCCGATAAGTGACTTATTGTTTTTTGGGAAGAAGTGGTATCAATTTTTGCAAATGCAATAACGGCACCTGTTCCTTTATATTTTTCGACCGTTTCTTCTGGAATATCTATTTTGAATTTGTTCGGACCGAGTTCAACAACTTGTGCTCGAATAAACTCTGTTTTGGATATTTGTAAGAAGGCAATGTACTTTTCATTTTCAGAGGTTATTTCTGCCCCTTCAATGTTTTTATTGATATGAACTTCATATCCATCTTTCCCAATTTTGATTTTTGCAGCACCGTTGAGCCATTTTTTTTGAACTTTATTTTTTGAATCTACAGTTTTTTTGGCATTGGCTTTAGCTTGAGCTTTTAGTCTTTTAGCTTCAGCTTTGAGTTTAGCAGCTTTTTGTTCGGCTCTGGCTTTTTCTTCAGCCTCAGCTTTGAGTCTGGCTTCCTCTTCGGCTTTGGCTTTAGCCT
>CAYFMH010000118.1:0-2999 GCA_964344165.1 uncultured Candidatus Peribacteria bacterium
ATTTCTCTTGTCTTCCATGATCTTATCTTTACCCACTTTTAGAAAAGAAGAACCACACTTTTCCCGTGAATCCGGAAATTAAAATCTAGCTTATACATGCGGCTTTCACAAACTAAAGCAGCATTTTTGCGAAAATCAAACTTAAAAGTACTACTTTCACCCAGAGCAATCCACAGTAAAACCTTATAGCATGCGGAAAAGCAATTTCCGGATTCACAGTTTTTTGACTTTTGTCAAATAAGGGGTGGTTATTTTTTAAAACAGCGTGGAACTTGGCCGTGTTTTGATTGGTTTTGAAAAATAAGGGGTGGCGTTTCACTCAAATTGCGCAAAAGACGAGTGTGTTTCGTTTAAATCGCGAGGAATACACGCGTGTTTCCTTTGCGATGAAAGAATGGTATGCGAGTTTTTGGCTTGTGTAAGCCAAATCTCTACAAGGGTGTTTTGAGGTACCCGGGAGGTATGCCGATGGTGCTGGTAACCCATGCGGTTGATGGTGCATGACCATGGTGCGGATGGTTGTGAACTATGATGGGGACGGTGTCAGACCATCCGGTTGGTGGTTGTGAACTATGACATTGGTGGGTTTATACCATGTGGCCGGTGATGTTTGGATATCAGGATGATGGTGGTCGGGTAGGTGGGTGCTATCTGAGTACTATGATGGCTATGGTTTATAACATCATGAGTTCGCAAAGCCGGAGCAATGTCTCCCGACTTGGACCGAAATGTTTCTCACATCCTGATGGCAGAAACGTCTTGGACGGGATTACAAATCCCGTCCGGCTGGGCTTAAGGTTTTACCCCTCTAACTGTTTAAGTTTCTTTTTTAGACGTTCCTTCTTATCACAAGGGTCCCCTCTGCCTCCCCATTGATCACAAGAATTCGAAGCGTCCTTGATAGCGTCTTTGAGAGCTGCTTTATAAACATTGATGTCTTTATAACAAATTGACATATTTGTAGTTGGGTCATCGCCAAGATAATAGTCCCCCTTATTACAGACGTGCTCACAAGAGTATCCAGTCCTTATAGCAGATTTTCCATACTTTTGTACATCCATTAAAAAGGCTTGGCATTTCTGATCTTGAGTCATTTTCTTAATCCAACAACGACCATTAGAATAACCTCCTGGACAATAATTTGCACATCGACGGTCCTCCATAAAATCATTTTTACCACCTTGTTTGGCTGCTTTTATCCTTCCTTCACAATACTTTTTTATTTTTTCCTCTTTTTCTTTTTCAACCTTTTTTGACTTTTCGTCTCCTTGCACTTTTTGACAAAATCTTGAGATTATTTCTCCCCGACTTGTCTTGTTTTCAGTTAACAAATATTTTGAAGGCGCACAGAGAAGATAACAAGGATCATTGGTCTTTAGCAATGTTTTTTGTGTGGAGATATTGTTATTCAAATAGGTCTTACATGCTGTACGTTTTTCTGGGCTCAGACAATTTTCTCTCTGCCATGTTCTCAGAGCACTATCACTCCAAGTTGTAATCTGGAGTGTCGCTTGCACGTTTTCGATTTCTATTAATGGTTTCCCCGTTAGCTTACAGACTTCATCTTTTGGGGCTAGTTTTGGTTTTGCACGACAGAGTGGGTGTTGCTTACCCATAGGGTCTATAATGACATCCAGCCCTTTGCTTTTACAATAGTCGTGACAAGCAGTTTCACTATAAAGTAGTGTATCTTTTTTTGTCCCATCCTCAACCTTATTTATATAAGACTTTGTTGTACCAGAACATTCTTCCTTAATATTTCTTTTTACACCTCTCGACTTTGTCTCACTCCCGGCTGTTGGCTCACAACCATTCACTGGATCAGCCTGCCAATTTTTCAATGCATCCCTGGATAAACGTCCCCATTTGCCATCTAAGTCATCTCCAGTAAACCCAAGTAACGCTTGAAAAGACTTCGCCTTCCCTGCTGGAGGATCTCCCTTGAGAGCACATCCTTCTTCTTTTTTTGCCGGTGTGACCTGCGTCCCAAACTTTTCTTCTTCAGCCGCCGGTCCTGCGCTTGGACTACCTTCTCCACCCCCTCCCCCTGTCACATCAGACTCTAGTGAACCACTATCTCCTTCTCCACTGCCCTCCTCTGTAGTCTCTTCAGCACCTCCTTCCCCACCTTCTGCTTCATCTATCCCAGGACCACTCACATCCTCTCCCCCCAGGGATATATTACCTCCTCCACTCCCCATAGGAGTAAGCCCACTGTCCGATCCGCCCCCTTCTCCACCTGTCTCGCCTGTTTTGATACAACACTGCCCCCCTGTACAATCAGAATAATATCCCTCTTCTCCTGAGGCACAAGCAGACCGGCAGACCCCTGATTTTCCCGCCATTTCTGGATGCTCTATTTCATCTGCTTCACAGACAACCCCACTCTCCGATTTCTCTGACGATTTTTTTGCACCGGCAGGGGTTTTTTCTTTGGCCGGTTCTGGCGGCATTCCGCTACTCACATCCCAGGCATTGAGCTGATTTACTACTTCATCCTGTTCGACACGACTGAGATTATCCCAGAGATCTCCGGTATTCACCTTCGTATCTCCAATCCCGTCGTCCTTAAAATCCAGATTACCAAATGTCGTCCGCTCAAAAAGCAAACTCTCCCTTAGCTCTGGCTTCAACTTATTTGCAGTAACAAAAGATTGCGCAGATCTAACAGTCGCTGAAGTCCTCTCTGCAAAAAGCTTTTTATCTACCGAATCTATCAATTGTTTCTGTCCAGGCTGTTTCAACTTTTTCCAAGATTCTATTTCTTCCTCCGTCAGCTCTATTTTGCCTCCTCCAGCGTAGAGCGGTCCAGAATCCGAAGTCGCCAGATAATGCTTTCCCCTGACTATTCCTCTGGGACCATTTTCAGCAAAATACGTTTTGGTGGCCTCATAAATTTTGGATTCCAGCGGACTCATTGCTTCTTCTGCATCCGTCTCTCCTTCTGTTTTGATACAACACTGCCCCCCTGTACAATCAGAATAATATCCCTCTTCTCC
>CAYFMH010000119.1:0-2994 GCA_964344165.1 uncultured Candidatus Peribacteria bacterium
GCACATCCGGCTTGTCGATCCCCATCCCAAAAGCAATCGTCGCCACGATCACCGGCAACTCATCCCGGATAAAAAGGTCCTGCACCTTCTTACGAACTCCAGGAGCCAATCCCGCATGATACGGCAGAGCCTTGATCCCATTTCGTTCGAGATCGGAGGCAATCTCGGCTGTCTCTCGTCGAGAAAAACAATAAATAATCGCTGATTCCCCTTTGTGCTTCTCCAGCAGATCGAGTATTTTTTCAAATGCATTTCGTTTACGCACTACCTGGATATTGAGATTGGGTCGATCGAAGCTGGTAATGAATTTTTTGGGATCCTCGAGTGAGAGTTGTTCGATAATGTCTTTTTGGACTTTGGCGGTGGCGGTGGCCGTCAGGGCGATGATCGGGAGGTTTGGAAAAAGTGTTTTCAATTGCCTGAGATTCCGATAATCCGGCCGAAAATCGTGCCCCCAATGCGAGATACAATGGGCCTCATCCACCGCAACTAGACTCACATTCAGCGTCTTTAGAAATTCCTGAAAATCCGGCACAGAGAATCGCTCCGGGGCCACGTACAGGATCTTGATTTCCCCTTTTTTGAGTTCTTCCACGATCTGCTGGGTTTCTTTGGGCGAGAGGGAAGAGTTGAGAAATCGTGCCGCGATCCCATTAGCGTTGAGTGAGTCCACTTGATCCTTCATAAGCGAAATCAAGGGAGAGATCACGAGCGTCAATCCATCAAACTTCAGTGCCGGCAGTTGATAACAGAGCGACTTCCCTCCTCCCGTCGGCATCAGTACCAGCGTATCCTGATGATCCAGCACACTCTGGATAATCTCCGCTTGAAACGGACGAAAGGTGTCGTACCCGAAGTGGGATTTTAATAGCTCTTGCATGGGGTTTTATTCAATTATCAATCTTCAATTAACAATTATCAATTAAGGAATTGAAAATAATGGATTTTTTTTAAACCTTAGTTGGATTTTTGGTTTTTGGTAGTTTTTTGTGGATTAATAAATATCCTAAAACACAAATGACCTACCAAGATACAATTCAAAAAACACTAAATGAATTACCACTCCAAATTCAAATACTAAAAAAAGAATACACCAAGATTACTAATAAAACAGAATATAAAAATAAAATTGAGGATCTTGAGTCTTACGAAAAAAGAATGATTAATGGGCTGGATTTTTTGAATAATCTCAAAGACAAGAAAATCATAAGTTCCATTGAGAGCATCCGAAATTGTCCCCAAAAATTAACAAATGCGAATAAAAAACGATATTTAACAGCACTAAAAAATCATCGACAAAAAAATGGCATAAAGATAGATGATAATCAAATTGAACAAACAATAAACGAACTGAAAAAATCCCCCTTAATCCACACCACCAAAAATTCTGAAAAAATAAAAAAAGAAGGCATCAAACCGGCTTCTGATCTGTGGCTCACTTCACACAAATCTTGTGCAAATGCCATGGACATCGTTCTTGGATTAGATAAATGTGTATTTTGTACCCACGGATTTTATTTAAAAAACTTTAGCGACCTCTTTTTCTCGATTGATAATCAATTAATAGATAATCCAAATACAATTATTTCATCGCTCGATCTATTTACTTTTGTATTAATAAAAACAAAAAAGACTGCTCCCTGTTCAATCGAAACGGAAGAATGGATGGATTCTCTCGAAGATTATTCAAAAAATTTATTTCAAGGTCGTGATTTTTGGGCAATAAAAGCAGAATACGTTTTAACATTTTTCAAATCAATCGATGCATACCACTTATTCGCCCAAGAAAATTTTTACACAAATTTCATAGATAAAGCTCCAGAAAATGAATATCCATTTTTAGGTGAAGTGAAAATTTTTCAAGCAATTGAACCAGAAAAAATAATGACCTAATCGCAGGAACAATTTTTGGTTTTTAGTAGTTTTTTATTGTAGACAAAAAAAAAGGCCACCAAAACGGCGACCTTCTTTCTCAAGAATTACTTTATGCTTACGCAAGAGCAACATTTTCTGCTTTTGGTCCTTTGTCAGACTGTCCCATTTCGTAAGTGACATTGTCACCTTCTTGGAGACTGTTGAATTCAACACCTTCCACGAGATCATTGGCGTGAAAGAAAATGTCTTTCGAACCATCCTCTGGAATGATGAACCCAAAACCGTTTCGCAGGGTTTTGATAGTACCTTTCATAATAAAAAGGGTTAAAAAATAAATTCCGCAAGTGCTGCATTGAAGGAAGTTATTTTTTTCAAAAACCCTCTAAAACGCTACCTATTGGATATCCACCGTACAAAAACAAATAAAAAAAGCAAGGGTTTGATAAAAAAAGTTTAATTTTTGGTTTTTGATAGTTTTTTGTAGATTTATCTGTCATAGTCGCACAGTACAAAAATGGAAAAATTAAGAATCATCTACATCACCGGAATCTGGGATATTCCCAATGGTCCTCTAAAAATTGCAGAAAACTTCACCAAAGAACTCCAAAAATCTTATCCCGAAGCTGTCGTAGAACAAGAAAGAATCTTTTATCATCCCTGGCAAAAAAAGAAAATTCACAACTACGCTCAAAACATCCTCTCAAACCAGGACACTCCCGACCCCATTATCCTTTTTGGATTTAGTCTGGGTGGGGTTATCGCTCATGGGATTGCAGATAGGTTCCAAAAAGCAGAAATCAAAGCGATTGTTACCGTTTCTTCTCCGCTCCTCCTCTCCAAACTCTGGGGATTTGAAAAAAAACACCACTATCCATCTCTCTCCATCGCTGGAATCTTTGATTTTATTGTCCCCTGCTTTCTCTCTTGGCAAAAAGGTATAAAATATCGACTGGTCCTGTGGGAACATGTTATTGCTTTTTCTTTTTTTCCGACGTCAATAACAAACACCGTAAAAATTATGAAAAAGTTTACGGACCAATATTTAACTAAAGCAGGAGCAATTTTGTAAATTGCTCCAAGATGTTTCGAGAGTGCACAATCGAACCAACCGTATTTCAA
>CAYFMH010000120.1:0-2932 GCA_964344165.1 uncultured Candidatus Peribacteria bacterium
TCTCTGAAATCGCTTATTTATGCACTTAAATCGGATAGGTGTGAAAAATTACAGCAAGAAAGGTTGACAAAAAATATTTTTTTATTTATATTAAAAAAGCTTTTATCATTTAATTTTAAAAAAATGCTTAAATTAATCGAACCAGAAGACGTTTCTCGTTGGGAATGTTTAAAAGTATCAGTCCCTCAAAAAGAGCTTGAAAAAAGAGTTTTAGGATTTGTAGATCAATTAGCAAAAGAAGATTATTCATTGGAAGAGGTTATCTCCAAGATGCTTGCTTGGGAAAAAGCTCAAATTTATTTTTTATTGAAAGAATTTGAGAAGGCGGAGGTTTGTTTTTGGGAAGTTCTAAGAGAATGGGAAATGCAAAAAGAATTTTCAGAAAAAGAAAATGAAGAAAAAGAATTAATTCCAAAGACCTCCGAGAATATTCTAACACTTTTATACGCTTTGTCAGAATGTATTGTGAAACAGATCCAACAAAAACAAGTTCCTCAACGTAAATATAGAGAATATGAAAAGATTTGTCGAAGGGCTTTGGAACTTGGAGCAGAAGAGGTGTTATGGCCTTATAATTTAGGACTATCTCTTACGTGGCAAGAAAAAAACAAAGAAGCTGAAGAATTTTTTCGAAAAGCACTAGCAATCGAACCAAACAATGTTAATATTCTTCTTCAATTAGGGCGTTGCCTTAATAATTTAAGAAGGGGGAAACCAAAGATTGACGAAAAAGATGAAGTAAGAGAAATTTTTGAAAAAGCTTGGGAAATAGAGCCGGAAAATTTAGAAGTTTTTAGAGAATTAGTAGATTGTTATCTTGGATTAGAAGTTGAGAATTTGAAAAAAAGAGCAGAATTATATCGACAATTTTTGGGGTTAAGAACTGATTTAGATTGTATTTTAGATATTTTTATAAACACTCTTGATGTTTTAAGTAGGGGCCAAGAATTATTTGACAAAAATGGGGAACGAGTTGAAATTTCTGAAGAAGAAAGAGCTGCCTACAAAGCCGAACTTGATGAAGTACTAAAAAAAAGAAAGCGTTCGTAGAATTAAGATACCGTCAGCGTCAGATTGAGTGTATAATCCGCTGGCACTTGATCATACGGCACAAACTGAGACATGGAGACCCCAGTCAGATCATAAGCATGATCAAGTGCTGCCGTGCTAGAACTAAACAACGTAATGTTTTCGGTCGTCCCTTGTACAAATGACGCCTGTGTCCCCAAAGAAACTCCAGCCGTGCTCCCAGAATCATCTCGCACTACTGTCCCCACAGAAGGATCTAGGGTGAGCTGACCAGCTCCGGAGTCATCATTAAAATCCATCGTATTACTCCCACCATCCCCCCAGAGAGCTGTCGCCCCACTTGTCGCCGCAACAGTAGCAGACCAAGCATTGCTATTGGTTGTATTGTTTACTTGTATTTTTTGAGTGCTGGTTCCGAGTGTCCCAGTCGTACTTTCTTCGATAAAGTTGTAGGTAATCGCGCTAAGTGCTACTGAAGGACTAGCTACAGTCACATCCGACGCGTCTACGATATCAATGGTCAAAACCCCGTCGTCATCAATAATGGTATACGTAAATAAAGTATTAGTTCCCAAAATAGCATTGGTGGGGCTGGAGAGGGTTACTTCAATCGTTTCATCATTTTCACTCAGACCATCATCATTGATTGAGATATTGATATTGGTGGTAGTTCCTGATGAAATAGTGGCAGTCCCGTTGGCCAAAGTATAATCCGTCCCGCTTCCCTCCGCATCTCCTCCCGTGGCAGAATAATTGACGGTGGCATCCTCGGTGTTGACGGCATTTGGCACACTCACTTCCAAATTTACGGAAGTGACATTTTCTTCTCCTGAGTCACTCGTCGTGGTGAACTGGATGATATTGGGTATCCAAGCGGTTCGGGCCCAATTAGCGGCTTTGTCAGCCGCAGCATCCGTCCCATCATCGGGATCGGTGTAGGTATTGACTCCAGTATTCTCGAGCATCATATCTCCAAAGGAAAATCCTCCATACCCTTTGGACCAAGCGATTCCTTGGAAATACCCCTCTGGATCAATATAAACCCCAGTGTTTCCATCGACGCCTGTACTGTCATCGTTATCCGTGTCAGCATTGTCTTCATCCCATTGCCCGAAGTACAAAGGTCCCATCAGCTTGGACCAACCATATCCACTCAATCGACCAATCACTTCATCCGTCTGATCCCCATCGATATCCTCCTCAACCACAGAAACAGAAACACCGCTGATCCCGGTCGGCTGCATTTCTACCCAACCAAAAGTTTCTCCCCAGAGCTGACCATCAACCTGATCATCCGTGACCGTCAAGCCCCCGACATTGTTACTATCTCGATCTTGTTGTTGATCCACATTGATCACTCCTCCATAGGGGTCTTCTGCGTATCTTTGTCCACTCATGATGTTCGCGGCCTCGATCCCGATAATAATTACGCCAAAAAAAACGATCGCCAAAAAGAGGGGTGAACGACATAATTTTTTGAGTTTATTTTTAGGGAAAAATGTCATGGTAAAATCTGCCATTAAATTTTCGCAAATTTAAGCGAAAGTTTCAAATTATCTTTTACCTCCTCGGGCAAAAACGAGAGCCACCACTTCTTTAGCTCCCTTTTTTTTGAGCACCCTGGCCGCAGAATCGAGAGTCGCTCCACTCGCCACCACATCATCGATGAGGATTATTCTCTGAGTAATTTTACTCTCAAATTTCGCTTCAAAAGCATCCGTGAGATTCTGGTGCCTTTTTTCTTTGGTGAGCTTTGCCTGCTGAGAAGTTCTTTTGACCCGTTTGAGGTTATGGATAATGGGGATAGAAACATGTTTTTGAATTTCTTGGGCCAAAATCTCTGCTTGATTATACTAAACCGCCTTTGAAATTCAGAATAATTGATATAAAATTTGGTTAGTAT
>CAYFMH010000121.1:0-2919 GCA_964344165.1 uncultured Candidatus Peribacteria bacterium
TGTGCTCAGGAATAAAAGTTATATCCAACTGCATTCCCACCGTGATAAAAAACACCCCCAAAAGCAAATCTCTAAAAGGGATCAGGTCGGCTTCTATCTGGTGTTTGTACTGCGTCCCCGCAATGATCAATCCCGCTACAAACGCCCCCAAAGAATAAGAAAAACCAAAGAAATGAGCGAGCTGAGCGGCCCCAATAACCATAAACAAAATCGAGGCAACAAAAATTTCATCTGATTTTGAGCTGGCAATAAAATTAAAGAACGGCTTGGCCAAATATTGGCCTACCAAAAAGAATATCCCCATCACTATTACGGCATTGAGAGAGACATCCCAGAGAAGTTCACTACTCGCCCCCTGAGTATTGGCCAGGATAGAAATCAATAACAAAATCGGGATAACCGCCATATCCTGAAAAAGCAGCACTCCTAGAGCGTTTTTTCCATAGGTTTTGTGAAGGGTTTTGCTTTCGTTGAGTAATTTCAAAACAATCGCCGTAGAAGAAAGAGCCAATCCCAAACTAATAATAAGCGAAGCATTGGTCCCAATATCAAATATATACCGAGCAATTCCATAAAAAACCACGGAGGTGATAACCATTTGTGCTCCTCCATACAAAAACACCTCTTTTTTTATCGATTTTAGTTTCTCCAGAGAGACTTCTAGTCCAATGGTAAACATCAAAAAAGCAATTCCAAACTCAGCAATTGTGTCCAATAAATCCCCTCCAGCATGCTGTAGATCAAAAATAAAGGCCACGATCGCTCCCGCAAAAATATAGCCGATAATGGCCTCAATATTAACTTTTTTGAGAAGCGTATTGAGACACAGGGAGATCCCGGCCGTGAGAAGTATGAGGGTGATAAGACTATCCATTGTTCTGAAAAAATTATGCCAAAAAAAGCGGAAATGCAAAGTGCTTTCTTCCTGCACAAAAATACTGTTATATTTTCGCAATACAACCTCGTTCCCAAGCGGGAACAAAACTACTTGTTAGCTTTTTTAGTACCAATTATCAATCTTCGGTCTTCAATCTACAATGATGGAATGTTTATTGTTTCATTTGATTGAAGATTCCTAATTGTAGATTGAAGATTTATTTGCTTCGACCTCGTTCCCAAGCTCCTGCTTGGGAACAAGTATACCCCAGAAGCTCCGCTTCTCCCCCACTAATCTAAAAAATCAATCTCCAAAACCCCTGACTCCAAAATATAATTACTTGCGCTCGAATAAATCCAATGTTCCGGATTCTTTACCAAACCTCTTTTGACCGGATTTTCGTGAATGTATTCTGCCTTTTGTGTTAGCATTGTTTCATTTTGAATCATCTGTGGATGAACCCCTTCCTGCCAAACTTGAAATTCACTCTCGGTTTTGTGTTTTTTCTTGAAAAAAGAAAACTGGTTCAATAACCATCCTTTATTATCAGCTTTAACTGTTTCAATAATTTTTCGAGCGGTGTAGCTTTTGAAATCTTTTATCCCTTGAGAAAGGTTTTCCCCCGAAATGATCAAATGTAAATGATTATCCAAAATCACAAAAGCGTGTAGTTTAAATTTTCCCTTTTCCCTGCAAAATTTCAAAGCACTCGTGATAATCTCAAAATACTTTTGTTTAGTAAAAACAGGAATCCATTCCACAATTGTAGACGTCACAAAATAAGGATAAGCTTCATCTATAATTTTGTAGCGGGTTCTCATAAGTTGATTTTATGAAAGCAGAGCTTTCTAAGCAAGGGATTCCCAAGCAAGAGCTTGGGAACAAGTTATCAAGTTATCAAAAATTGATGATTGGAGATTGTTAATTGTTAATTGCTAGCAGGTCTCCCATCCCATACTCCACCAAGGTCCCATCCCACACTACAGCTGGCACAAATGATTTGATGTACTTGTCTTTTTGGAACTCTTGCCCCTTAAAGACTCGAGTTTTCAAAAAGTCGTATTTCTTCGCCAAAACCTCTGAATGTTTGAGCGAGGCTCGGAATTTCTCTCCGTGTAATCGGTAAAAAAGATAATGCTCCGCAAAATCCTCAAAAGGGTTACTCATCGCATATCCGGTAATGAAGTCTTTCCAGTCAGAATCCCGAAGCCGGGTTTCTTTGTCCTTCCAAGAAAGACGATAAAACTCAATACTCGGATCATCGGCCAGCACCGGGATATGCCCGTCATAAAACAGGGTTTTTTTCCCTTTGTTTCCTCTGAGATGGCCCAAATCCACCACATGCCCCATCTCATGGATAAAAACCGCCATCATTTCGTTTCTCGTATCAATATTCCCGGTGTTAAGGATAATTTTTTTGGAATTTGCCATCCCTCGAGATTTGTGCAGATGATTTCGGACTTCTAGTTTTTGAAGGTTTGAAATATGGTTTTTTGGCAGGTTTTTCATCGCCGTTCGGATAGATTTTTTGTGGTCGACGAGTTCGGCTTTTTCGGCCGAGGTTTTGAAATCTGTGGCGGAGAAATGTCCTTTCCAGACCGTTTCTTCCGCTTCTCTGACTCGAGGAAAAGGCCGAATTTTTTGGGTTTGGAAGGCAGTTTTTGGCCGTTCCACGGCATGAGAAACTGAGTGAAGTTCTTTTTCGTTTAAACTGGCCAACTCGACCTCAGAATTAAAATAAGAAACTAAACCCAACAAAAGTAAATCCATCTTGAAATACAAAAAAATACGAGCTGCAGTGATCCCACAGCTTTTTTTACATTTATTTTACTGAATTCTTTTTACTTGTTTTTACAAAAAAGTCAAATTATTAGAAAGAAGATTTTATTAAAAAATTAATAAAATTTAAAACACTCACTTTTTCTAAGCCAAAAAACAAGTGTTTACAAAAAAAACTTTTATTTTTTATTGACAAAACTGGAAATCTGCTTAGATTTTCGGGTCAAACGCAACACAAGGAAGATTCATAGTTAGGATAGGGT
>CAYFMH010000122.1:0-2836 GCA_964344165.1 uncultured Candidatus Peribacteria bacterium
TTTTCTTCTTTTTTGGAAAGATCTTGCCTTGTCTATGTTTTAGTTATCAATCCCTAAGTACAAACCTTTTTAATTATCTGTGTTCTATTGTAATTTTCAGGCCAAGGAAAATCTTTCCCAAAAACGCCTTTTCTCATTAAAATTTCAGCCAAAATTCCGTTTGTTTGATATTCTAACTCTGTCCCACTAATTTTACTTAATAAAGCTTCCAAAAACTCTTCATCGTTTCTTTTTACTGCCGCTTCTATAAATATGCTTCTCGCCTGAATATCTTTTATTTTGAGTCCCTCAAGGGTTGTATTTATGTCAAATGAGCTGCACATTGTTATTCCCCAAACCGATGCTCGAACTTTTCTTAATTGTTCATCTCTTTCTATTTGCCACGTGGGGATTTGTACACTCGATTCAAATATATTTTTTACCAAATTTATTACTTGTCCTTTAGGAATTTCTTCCCAAGATTTTTGACTTGAGCCTTTTAGTCTTTTTAAGCGTTGTTCAATTTTCTTTATTACCCCATCATTTGCTCCATAATCTTTTAACCTAGAAAGGAAATGGAATCTCCAATCTTTTTCTTCTGCTTTTTTAGAAGAAGGGGTTTTATCAGGATCATATTCCCAAAAATCATATTCACCTCCCAGGTCTTCCGTTATAAAACTCACTCGTTGAGCCATTTGACCAAAAACTTTTTCATATGATTCTCTTCTTTTTTCCCAATGAGAGGAGTTTCCAAGTGCTTCCCTAATATGGTTAAAAGATTCGTCTCCTGCTAATAATTCCTCCAAGGCATCATCTAATGATTCTTGGTCAGCTAAGCTGAGACCAGGAAGAAGTTCTGGTAGAGGTTGTTGTGTCATTATTTGTAAATCTAGGGAATTAAATCTTATATATCTTATAATATATAAAATAAAATATGTCAATAAAAAAATTTGCCAAAACCATATTCATCTGTATGATCCTCACAAGTTTTTAAGTTTATTCAAATGGCTAATTACAAAACCCTTCCTGGTTCAAAAATCGGTTTCACGCTTCAAATCACCGAAGAAGATCTCAAAAAAGCCCAAAAAAGTGCTCTTGATTACTTTCGTAATCACGTCTCGATCAAAGGATTTCGAAAAGGACACGCGACTGATGATCAGATCATTGCTTCGGTTGGGCTGCAGCAGGTTCTCATCGAATCAGCGAGTCGAGCCCTCGATAAGAAATATCGACTCTTTATCCAAGAAAACAAAATTAACCCAGTAGAGAGTCCAAAGGTAGAAAACTTCGATCCTCAGAAACTTCCTTGTGATGCTGATTGTGAAGTAGAAGTATATCCAGAAGTGAAACTCGGAGATTATAAAAAAATTAAACTCACGGTCCCAAAAGCAGGAGTAACGGAAAAAGAAATAGATGACGTGATCGAGACCTTAGTTTCTCAGCAAGGATTAGGAAAAGAAGTTGATCGAGGCGCTAAAAATGGAGACCAGGTCACGATTGATTTCACTGGAAAAAATGAAAAAGGGGAAGCAATCGAAAAAGCGAAAGGAAATGATATAAAATTTCGACTTGGTTTGGGGCAATTTATCGAAGGATTTGAAAAAGCGGTTCTTGGGATGAAAGCCGGCGAAGAAAAAAAAGATACTCTAGTGGAGTTTCCCAAAAATTATCCAGCTAAAGAAATGGCCGGGAAAAAGGTTCCTTTTGATATCAAGTGTAAATCTGTCGTGGAAATCTCTGCCAAAGATATAGATGAGATGACCATCGAAAAAATAACGGGAACAAAAAAAACAGTTGATGTATTTCGAGGTGACGTGAGAGAACTTATCAAACAAAACCGAGGAAAAGAAGCCAAAAAAAAAGCAGTCGAAGAATACCAAGAAAAGTTAGCAAAATTAGTAACCGTTGATTTCCCTGTCTCTTGGATCGAAAAAGAAATTCAGACTCGGTTGGCTCGATTTAAAGAAAACCCGGCTTTTCGAGCAGATCCAAAGGCTTTTTGGGAAGAAATTGGTAAAACCGAAGAAGAACTTAAAAAGTTGTTTCGAGAAAATGCAGAGATGGATTTAAAAGTCTTTCTTGGTTTTTCTGAAATTATAAAACAAGAAAATATTGAACTCGATAAAGATGAAATGGAAAAAGCTCATCAAATTGTGCATCAAAGATTAGGAGAAAAAGCTTCACCGGCTCAACATGATGCAGAAATGCAAAGAATTATTATCAACCTCAAAATTGACAAATATATTCAGAGCATTACAGTTTAGGGGACGTTTAAAATAAACAAATGAAAAAAGTTTATCTGGCTTTAGCGGGACTGGTTACTGTTTTGGCACTGATTATTGCCTTTGAAAACATAGCGATGAGTGCTCAGATATTGATACTTTTTGAGAAAATAAATTCTCTTTTTATGGCGCTTCTTTTGATGTTTTTTTTGGGGATGGTGACGGGATTATTTTTGGGGCTAGCGCAAGCACAAGGAAAACCACAAAAGAAAGATTTTGACGATTATAATCTGTAATGGCGATTTTAACTGGTGGTGAAGTAGTTCATAAGTTAAATATTAAGGCTTATGGAGAGATTAGGAGCGTGATTTTAAATTCTTTGTATATTTGGCATTGAAAGAGATAAGGTTCCGAGAGATAAGGTTCCGTTAGATTTTCAAATTCCTTTGCAAGAAGCTATAGAAGAATTTTTAGAGTTGTTTTCTCCTCAGATAGAGAGTTCACATTGGGAAGATGCTTTTTTGGATGATTCTATTGTAAATATAGATTTGGAGATTTTGTATGGGATTGTTTTAAAAAAGGTATACTAAACCGCCTTTGAAATTCAGAATAATTGATATAAAATTTGGTTAGTA
>CAYFMH010000123.1:0-2743 GCA_964344165.1 uncultured Candidatus Peribacteria bacterium
CCTTCGCTTTTTTCCCTCAACTATCAATTATTCCAAATTTCGATATTCGGGTTTAGTAGTTAAAAAATATTTCCTAAAAAACATTTATCACATAAAATAAAAATTGTCAAACAAAAAAGGTAAGAATTTAATCTTAAGCCCAAATTATTCTTCAGAATTGTTTTTTGCAAGTCTAATTTTTATTCTTCTCTTGCGCTTTTTTCAGCCATTCCGGAATATTCTTACTTTCCTGTTTAGGTTCTTCAGAAGGTTTATTTTCGGTCTCTTCTTTTGGTGCATTTGATTTTTGTACGTCAAAAGGAATCACGTCTGGAGCTTTTGGCGCGACGGTTGGTTTTTCTGCGGCGGCGGTTTTCATCGGAAAAGAGTCTGCTTTTTGAGCTTCTTGTTGTTTTTGTAGGCTGACTTTTTTTACTTCGGTTCCGGATGGGAGATGAAGTCGGTTCTCTTGAAATTCGGCTATTTTTCGCAGAACTTCTGATTTTGCTTGAGAAAAAGTGGTTTTTGCAATTTTGAGATTAATTCCGTTTTGTACGACATCAGACTTTTCGATAAATATTTTCTGTAAATCAGCACTGTTGATCCCAGAGAAGGCACTCACTCGGATCTGAAGGAGTACGTCTTCTGGAGTCTCGAGGAAGAGCATGACTAGATCGGTTCCATTAAGATGTCTGAGGAGGTCATTGGCCAGATCTCCTACATTTTCGTGTTCGGCTTTGTTGTTTCGGAAATCTTTATTAGAAGCATTGGACCAAGCCATTTGGTGTACTTCGTCCATGTCGAGATTTTCGAGGATCACGCCCCAGATTTTGAGCATGGGGAGTGTTTTCATCTTAAATAAATGTTCGATGATATCTGGTTGTCGGGCCCCTATTTTTTGTAGTGTTCCGGCAACTTTGAGCGCGTTGGCGGTGGTTTTGGATTCGAGGAAATTATTGGTCGCTGAGATAATTCCGGTGAGGAAGATGGTGGATAGCTCGACATCGAAGAATTTTTGGAAATCAGCCACTCCATATAGTCCATCAAAAAGGATTTCACAACTAGAAGATTTGGTGAGATCGACCAGGTTAATTTTTCCAAAAAATTCATTATCCGGATCGGCTGAGATATTGATCAGCGGTGTTTCCGCAAAAAATTCTGTATTTTCTGTGAAAATATCCCCCAGCGATTCAAGATTTGAAGTATTACAAACAATGATCAGATCAAATTGTCCGGGACTTTTTCTGAAAGAGATGTCTTCTGAGGCGATGATTCCTGATTTTGGAGTGATTACAATATTGGTGTGATCTTTTTCGATTTTTGATTGGATGTCTTCTACCTCTTTATTTCCTTTATTCAGTGAAATAATCAGACTCCCTTTTTCGTTTAGATTATCTCGTACAAGTTTAACTCCCTCGAGAAATTTAAATTTTTCGGGAACTTCTCCGGCTTTCACGGCCATGACTTCTTTTTCCGCTCTGGTCAGTAGTGTTTGAAGCGCTAATACGCTGCAGATCCCGTCTCCGGTGAAGTTGTCACCAGTGACAAGAAGTATTTTTTCGCTTTTTCCGATCCAGGTGAGGACTTGATCAGTGGGGGTATTGGTCATTTGTTTGTAAGTCTTAGCTTGCTATTTTATCAAATTAATTTAAATATGTCAAACATATTTTGTTTATAATTTATATTTTTTGGGTGTCAAGGGGCTGGTAATCGTTAATGTTCATTTTTGACGGCAAAAACGAACCAAAAACCGCTGAGGAAGACAAAAGATTTTTTGTGGCAGATTTTTATTGTTCTGAAAAAAAGTTTATCGTTGGAATTGATGGAGATATACACAAAAAACAAAAAAAAGAGATCTTATGAGAACTGAAATTCTCAATATGTTGGGATTAAAAGTGGTTCGTTTTACGAACGAGCAAGTGTACAATGATCAGGAAACTATTAAATTACAGTTAGCAAAATTGGTTCAATAAAAATTTTTTCATTTTTAATTCTAGCATGAACACCCTCTTCGACACCATGGGCGAAAAAGATCAAGAAAACATCAAACGTGTTGGAAAGCTTTTTTGTGACGGTGGGAGTCGTGGGAACCCAGGTATCGCAGGAGGCGGCGCTGTAATCTATGATGAAAAAAATAAAGAAATCGCTCGTCGAGGAATTGATTGCGGAGTGAATACGAATAACTTTGCTGAATACTCAAGTCTCATCTGTGGGATGCAACTGGCATTAGAAAATGATGTCACTGAACTGACTGTCTATATGGACTCAAAACTCGCCATCGAACAGATGAAGGGAACATGGAAAGTCAAAAATGCCAACATCAAACCACTCTTTGAAAAAGCAAAAGTTCTAGAACCAGAATTTCAAAAAATCACTTTCCATCATATTCCACGAGAAAAAAACAAAGTCGCCGACGCAATTGCCAATGAGGTTATGGACCGTAAAAAATAAATTTCTAAGAAAATTATGAAGTATGAATTATGAATTCTGAAAAAAATACCATTAGCCAATTCCTAATTTGAATCCCCAAGCATTTTCCTTGCTTTAGCTTTATACCTTTCTCGAAGAATAGGAACATCATCTCGGTGTATCATTAGGGAGTGATAATGAGTTGGATTACCTTTGAATCTTAAACCTTCCCCTATCTGAAAATGATCCTCAGTAAAATCAGAATTAACATAACGAGAAGCTTGTTGGCAAGTTATTCCTCCGTGAATCCGGAAATTAAAATCTAGCTTATACGTGCGGCTTTCACAAACTAAAG
>CAYFMH010000124.1:0-2642 GCA_964344165.1 uncultured Candidatus Peribacteria bacterium
TTCTCTGAAATCGCTTATTTATGCACTTAAATCGGATAGGTGTGAAAAATTACTTGCTTTCCTATCTTAAAAATGATAAAATGCCTAGGTGAAAATGACTACGGATGTGCAAAAAAAGCAGCGAATAAAAAAACTCGAGCAAGATCTCGTAAAAAAAGATCGTGAGATAAAGCTTTTGCGAGCTGTTTTGCAAGAAATTAAAAAGCGAAAAGAGAAAAAATTGAAAGTCTACGAAGAAAAACATCTTCAGAATTTGGATGTAGAACTTGATAAGGCCTTTGGATAATAACCATGACAAATAAAACCAATCCAGCATCTCGAGAAAAACAAGAAGCTTTTCAAGGACAAATTGAAAAGTCACTAGATCAACAGATCCGAGAATTAGAAATACAGGATGTTGAGCAGGCAAAAATTTTGAAAGATTTGAAAGCTGTTATTTTGGCAGAAATAAAAACCGGAGGAAACAATCCAAAAACAGAAGGCAAAGAGGGGTATTTGGATGATTTGTCTTTAACATCGGCAGAATTAGATCAGGTTTTTTATACCCTAAAAGACCAACTCGCCAAAAATGGAATCAAAGATATAAATGAATTTTGTATATTAATTGGGCTTCCAAGACGGGTGGATACCGGAACTTATTTTGCAGAGGAATTACAAAATGTGGAATTAAATGGGCAAAGAGTAGATTTTCGACTTCCTTTTGGAGCCTCAAAGCAAGTTATCGAGAATGCAAAATCAGCTCTGGAGCAAATAAAACAAAGATCAGATATTTTAACACATATAAAAGCTCCTTTGATTATCACGCCTTTTGGAGGAGCTCGTTTTGAGTTTTTTGTAGAAATAGATGGAGAAAGAAAAAAGTATGCGGCTAGTCCGGAAGATGTATTGTGGGTTAAAAAAGAGCCAAGTCAGGAGGTGTGGAAGAAGCGGATAAAAATAGTAAAAAAAGCCAAAAAAGAATGCAGTAGAATTATTGCAGAAATTACGAAAACTTATCCTTTGGATCCTAAAAATAAGTCTGAACTAGAGAGAGGACTTTATCATGCAGATAAGATGGATATAGAAAGTATATCTGCTTTTTATCGTCCATATTATAAAGAAATGGCGCCAATAATGAGTGAATTTCGGGAAATTGATAGAGCAGCCGTAAGGATACTTGTTGATGCCAAAGGGAAAGAAGTTATCGAACGAGAATATTTTACTGTTTTTCGAGATATTTTTGAGCGTGAATATGAAGGGGGAAACCGAAAAATAAAATATGAAGGGAACATTCTGGTGGAAAAAAAGGTAAAGACTGATTCTGGCTTTGAAGTGACTAGATTTTATCCTGGGGATAAACATTTGTTAGATAAATTAGCTCCAAATGGGGAGCTTCAATCTCGAGAATTTTTTGGCAAAAAAGAGGAATGGGGATGGCGATGGAGAAAGAAAGACGGATCAGTTATGCTGACGGATACTGGCAAAGAGTTGGGTGATTTTCACTATGAAAATAGAGGAGATAAGGAAGTTTTAGAAGATGATTATTTTGGCCGATTTATACAATATGTTAGCGGGAGTACTGACCGTTTTTTTAACTTTGAAGAAATATTTTTTGGCACTGAAGAAGCTATAAAAAAGTTTCCAGAAAGTTTATATAATCGAATTCGACAGCATGGAAAAGAAATTACGGGGGTGTCAGCCATGGAAGAACGACTTGAAAGAAGATATGGAATAATTATTGAAACAGAAAACTTGATACCAGAAACAAGAGTAATATCAGCCAAAAGATTTTCTGTGAGAGCTCTTAAACCAAAATTAGAAGAGTTAAATGAACAGCTGGCAAAATATCCTTTGAGTTTTATTAAAAATAGTGGACTGAGAGAGCTTTATATTTTTAATAGTTATAAAAGTTATTATGGGGTTCCTGTTGGGGGACAATATAGTTGGGATGGGATGGTTTTACTTGGCAATGATATTGTTGGTTCTTTTGATCATGAATTGTTTCATTGCGCAGATGATGCAGATGGAGAATCATTTGAGGAAGATTTTGTTATGGGGAATGAAAATTCTGCTTGGAAATTAGTAGCTCATGGGGAAAAATATGAACACGTGAAAGATAAAGATAGAGTAGCTACTATTAAGAATGGATTAAAAAAATTTTCAAGACCAGAAGGATTTGCCTCTAGATATGGAAAATTGGGAGGGATCGAAGAAGATCAGGCAACAATAGCTGAATTCATGTTTAGACGTTATAAAGACATGATGATTTGGGCGCAAAAAGAACCAGCACTGGCTGTAAAAATAGAATTAACAAAGGCTTTTTATTACAGACTTTCTGGGGGGAAAATGGATGAACAGTATTGGCAGGATATTGCTAATGGGAAAAAAATAAATGATAAATACTGGGAACAAAAAAAGTCTTCTCCTCCAAAATTTTCTGAAAAAGTTCAAAGATATGAAAATCTGGTTCGGGCTGAAAGAATGGCAAAAAGTGGGGATTTTACCTTGGCTGAAGAATTATTAAAAAAACCAGAGGAACTGACTACCGGATTTTTCTTTCGTATAAGCCAGCGTTATCGAGATAGAAATCAGGAAGATAAGGCGATAGACGAATTTTTTCATCTTAAACGCAACACATGAAGATTAATCTCTAATCTTCAATG
>CAYFMH010000125.1:0-2541 GCA_964344165.1 uncultured Candidatus Peribacteria bacterium
CGTCAAGACCGATTGCCTTGTTGAGTTTTGGTCTAAATACTGTACTATAAGGGAAAGACTCGAGAAGCGAGCGTTCAGTTGCAGAGGTCAAACTAGACATTACGTCATTACTTTGTAAACACCTCAGCGCGTCTAGTGACAATAGGCTATCAAAAGGGAACTTTCCATTGGCAATCTCTTCCAAGTGATCAGTAAACTGATCGACTGTAACAACACCATTGTAACTTCCCTGAGTTTTGGGGTTCACTGTATTCCAGAGGGTACGAGTATTGCGTGAGTCAAAAAGGTGGTTAATAAACTTCAACTCAGACTGCCTCTTACATCTACGGTAGTGCGAATTCTTAGCGTTTTTACAGCGCTTGAAATACGTATGATTTTCTACCGAGTACTTTTGTCTCAAAATTCGCTTCGCTTTGTAATACACTCTTTTGGCCAAAAAGTAGGAATCGTCGAAGTGAATGGTAAACGAATTGCTAGATTTGCTAATAGACTTCGAAGACCTTCTACTACTAGGACAAATATCAAGAATCACATCTCTAATGGTACTATACAAGTGATGTAGTAACGCTGTCATCTCTGCTTTCGAAAGGAAGTGACCAGAATGAAAAACCTTGTCAACTTCCTCTCTCAGCGAAATGAACCTGGAGTCAGATTGTATTCTACCTACTACAAAAGTACTATACTCAGAGTTGTTCATTATCTTTCTAGCGACACTTTTAGTCAAAATAGGTGCCCTAAATATCGTATCAGTTCTGGAGTCAACTTCAGTCAGCACATCGAATGAGATGCCAGAGTGATCCGAAAGAGAGGTCATATCATGGAGTTTGCCATTTGAAACCAGATCTAGCATACCAAACGAACAAAGACCCGTGTCGACAACGCTCATGCCATTGGCTTGAAAACAAGTGAAATCACTGTCCCATAATCTTCCGGTAGCAATTACCGTATGTGTGTTGTTGCAAATTTGCAATAACTGTCTGCCACTTGTATTCAACTGTAGATCAGAATTCGAAATAGGCAGGTCCAAGACACTATCATCGTCAAGTACGAATCGTTGCGATCTCTGGCCGAAACGTGAATTCATATCGCCAACGATAATATAATTCAAGTTACAGTTTTTCGCCAAGTCAATGCCGCTTTCCAGTACTGAGAATCTATCTAGTTCATCGAAGTGAGAGGAACTACGTGGAGGAATATAAACCGCTCCCAAAACAAACTGATTGTATACAGATACGTAGATTTGTTCAGATTTCGAAACATTGAGAACCGGTTTGATATGCGGGGTGTGTATAGGTTTTGCTGCAATCAATATCCCGCCAGAACGCGTCTCTCGCTCATTACGGTAAACAATATCATATCCCATAATGTTCAGAGAAAAGTGGTCCGAGGAACAGAGTTTTGTTTCTGAGAAAACCAATATGTCAAATTGTCTTAACAGATCACGTGTGTTTGAGGGTTCCAGTTTAGTAGAGATATTTCCGTTAACATTCCAGAAATATACAGAGATACGGGTTGATGATATGTTGCCTGTAGGGGCGACAACATCCTAGAGAACTTGTACAAGCTCAACAGAGTCACGTTTCTGCTTCCACTTCGTTTCCCCATTAACAGTGATTGACCGCTTGAGCCAATCAATGTCCACTTTTTGACCAGGTGACTTCTGAGTTAGATCTTTCGCCTTCTGCTTCAAACTGTCATTCCGTTGACGTTGAAGCTTCGACATATCCGTTCTCATACTGATGTTGTGACCCTGGAAACTCCTGACTTCAGTTTTGTACACTTGGAGATACTTGTCACGCTCTTCTCTAGATGAAAACCGTAGTAAACACAAAGAAGAAGTACGATCCTTGTTGGAGACCAGACGGAGAGAACATATCTTGTGAGCCGGGCTTATAGCTTGTAGATGTTCACGAAAGGACTTTCGGTCAACATTCATAGGGATCCCAAACCCAACCGCTTGCAGAGAGCAAGTGATTGCTTCCTCTTTGTCGGTCAGCCTGTCCAAACTGGACTTCAGATTCTGTATAGATTTTTCCATTTCAGATGAACTCGACTTGATGTGAGAAACCACAAGAGCTTCAGTTCGTTCCTGTACTCTCTGGTCAATTCTATCCATTAGTCGGAGTTCAAGACCTGACAAATCCCTCAGTTGATGTTTCATATCAGACATGTCTTCCATGAGAGGTTTGAGCAGAGCTTGTATACTCGCAAGAGTAACAGGTGCGTCCCCAGTACAAACTTCAGCCATGTCTTGGCCATCACATTTTAGATGCTTTTCACCTCCACGGCCAGGCGTGCCCTCAGGCTTGCGCTTGAGTGACGCAGAACCATCTTTCTTAGCAGACATCGACTTGACACAAAATGAAACAAACAGAGATTGGCAATTGTTATGGTAAGCAGTTAGCAGCTAAACTACAGCTGAAACTGCCCAAGGCCAAACAACCTTGAGCCAAAATGGCTACGGTTGTTAGGCCTCCAAAAGGAACCAATGACCTAATAAATAGGACGACCAGAAGGAGCAGTTTGGGCGCTCCGCAAGTC